>NZ_RZRW01000253.1:0-8145 GCF_003998745.1 Mesorhizobium sp. M7A.F.Ca.US.014.04.1.1
TCCGGCCCTAATCAGTCCCCCCTTGACCAGACGGTTGTCCGGCTCACGCTGGAGGCAATCGAGGAGACGTTACACCGGTCTGCCGAACAGCATTGGCCGAACATTGCGGCACCGTGGCCGGATGACCAGCGCCGGGCGGTTGCGCAGTGTATAGCGACGAACTGGCGGGGGGCGCCCGGTGAGGCACACAGGTTCGCCGATTGGGTGGTGGCCACATGGTCCAACATCGAATTGACCTACGCTGGGCCGGAATACCCCGAAGCCGGCTTCATCCATCGGCACAACGTGTCGCTCTGTCGGACTTTCATGGCTCACCTCGGTAGATCGAACACTCAATGAAGCCAATGCACACTAGCCGCGATGCTCCCAGAAACTGCCGTCTTTGGAGCTACAAAAGCCGCAACGGCCCTTCGCATGAGTCTGCCACCGGGAGACTTTGCAACCGGGTGCAAAATGTCGCGGCCGAAAATTTCGGGCATCCGGCAGTCTTACCCCGCCACTCCCTTTGCCAACCTCGCCAGCGTTGACCGAGAGCATCCCGTTGCCGAAATGATGGTGCTCCAGCTTTGCCCGCTGGTGAGCATGCTTTGGATCGCTTTATTGCGGGCCTTGTCCTCAGGCCGGCCACGATATTTTCCCTCGCTCTTGGCTTTCGCGATACCCTGCGTCTGCCTACGCCGACGATCCTCGTAGTCTTTCCTAGCGACTGCCGCGATCACATCGAGCATCATGTTGTTGATTGCGTCTGCCATGCGGGACATGAACTCATCGGCATTCCCCGATGCCATGCCCCATGATGTCGGTAGGTCGAGGGCGACAACCTTGATGTGTCGATCTCTAATTTCGTCCTTTAGCTTATTCCAATCTGCACCGTTCAGCCTGCTGAGGCGATCCACCTGCTCGATCAGCAGGATGTCTCCTGGTTGGCAATCCGAGAGGAGTCGGAAGAGTTCCGGTCGTGCGAGGGAGGCCCCGCTTTCATTCTCCACATAGGTAGCGGCGATTTGCAGTCCACGTTCCTTGGCAAACGTGAGGAGGTCACCTTTGGCTCGGTTGGCATCCTGCTCTTTCGTTGAGGCTCGGAGATAGGCGCGGACGAACATATGAGGCCCCGGTTCGATATGAATGGTCTCATATTGTCTGGTACGATTAGGGTGGTCAAACGTTATTATCGAACCACCTAAAAACGCGGTCCGCTAAAGGCATACTCAAATGATTTTCGACGAGACAGAGTTGTGTGCCTAATCCTCGCCCCTCACGATCGTGAGCCGTTCCGACATGGCTGCTGATTAGCCATGCGGAGGCTGCACCATCACGGATCAAATCCGCTGATTGTGCGACCGAACTTCATCCTCGATTTCATCGACCAATGAGGCGATCTGCGTTTCCTCAACGATCTCCGGTGCGAATGGAGAGCCACGTAAGATCTCAAGCGCGTTTTTGTAGACAGGCATAAGCTGACGGTTCTCTGGCGCACCCACAATGAAATGCAGCTTCAACGGCTCTTGCGCGTCATCTGCGACAGCAGCAAGATGCCCACGCCAGCGACGGACCTTGTCCTTAATCCCATCAGCATCCGCCAAGTCTAACGACAACGGTTCATAGGCATGCCAACTGCCGTTCTTCCATGCGTGCTTGAACTCGATACTATCCGCTTTGCTGGATAAGACCTTCTTTTCCAGTTCCACGTTCAGATTCCGCTCGGCTAGCATGGTACGGACGGGCCGCCAGATATCCTCGTCAGTCTTCCTGGCCTTCACGGTCACATCGTAGCGGCCAACAAATCGCTCATAGAGACGCTCGAAGGTCTTCGATGGATCGTTGGTCACACCGGAGCTGACAGGTGACCATTGTAGGGAACTGTCGTCATTCGGTACGATTGACTTGGCGTAGGAGTCCAGTCCGCGATCTTGCCTGAACAGACCCTCCTTGGGCAGCATCTTGGAAGCGCCACGCATACCCCGCTCGACACTCCGCATAGCAGCCACGAAGGCCTCGCGATCGAGATCCGGGAACACGCTTTTGATACGGCCTATGGTCTTTCGCGTGCGCCACCTCAGGATGCCCTCACGTGAGACATGCAAGATCACGCCAACGTTCACGAACTCCCCGGTTACGATGTCGTGGACATAACGCAGGACAATGAAGTTGTAGGGATGGCGATCGCTCATTTCAGTATCCTCCGCACTTCATCCAAACACCCGTCGATGTTGTCTCGTGCATCTCGAATTAGCTTAAGCGCTGCGTGAACGGCGGCCTCCGAGCCAGCCCACTCGTCCGGAACTGCGGTCTGATAGCTCGCAATCACCTCATCTGACAAGTTAACCCAGCGATCCTTGATGAGATCATAATCAACATCCCGCCCCTTCAATCCCCCAACGAAAATATGGGCTCCTGGCACTCCGACCCAACTCAGGCCACCTAGTGTCCAGGGCGGCTTCCAGAACAGGAGTTGCTCAGTCATGAAAGCCAGCTCGTGATCGAATATCCGCAGATTGTCGCCCTTCACCAAGCAGTTGGGATTCCCGTCGCGTCGATCCGGATTCTGGATGATCGCATCGAAGATCAGAATACCAGTTGCGTCAGGCATCATTGTGTCAGTAATCAAATTGCCTTTCGCCCATGCTGCAAACTGGTTGGGAACACGCAGTGATCCGAATCCGACAGGTGAGCTCACGCCAAGCTTCTGGCGAACAGTCTCGTCTGAAACAGACTCTATGAACTCAGGGGGCAGCCGAACCCAATAGGGACGGGGAACAGGCAATCCGAGGTCCGCAGCCAAGCAGGCACCTATGCTCTCCCGAGACAAGCTCGACACCCCGGCATCGCATCCGCTGGATAGCTTGCAGAAAACCTCGACGGTCTCTCCTGCCGCATCCTCGCACATCAAAAGGATCGGAGCGGTGCGACCCTGAGAGGCCGGGCGCAGAAACTCTGTTGCCGTTACACTCTCCAGCAATTCACCCCCCCACAGGGACGGCGCTGTTGGCCATCCCTCTCCCTCAAAAAACTATGATCAGTCACACCAACTCCGCGGCCTGCGCGTACGCCGACACCAGCGTCGAGCTCGGCTTCACGGCATCATGCGGCACAAGCACATAGGACGACGGTTTCCGCCCATTCCCTAGCATGCTCGTTCGCATGGTGAACCCATTTCCGCGCCGCCTATTCCGCAGCGTCGGCCTGCTGCGTCAACGCGTGCCCTGCGCCTGCGTTCTGATTATTCTGCTCAGCAATCGTCGGGCCGGACCATATCGAAAGCGCCGTATCGAACAGCGCGCTTCCACGGTGTGAGACGGTCTCCTCATCCCATGCCTGGTACTGATGGAGTTCCCGGTTCAGCGCGAGCGCCGTGTGTGCTCTCACAGCAGGCATCTTGGTCGAGAACGATCCGTTCGAAGCCGACGTGTTCAGCTTCTGGGTCAGCAGTGTGAGGTTGCCGAGCTTGTTTATGATCTTGTCGCGGTCAACCTCGCGAGCAACCTGGTCAATATCCACCTCGCCGGCCGCAACGTGATCAAAACCCGGAACGGGCCAATTCTCGCGCCATTTTTGCGGCATGATGTGTTCGAGCGTCAAATCGCTCCGGATGGCGACGACTTCGCTGCGATCGTTCCTTTTCTGGTGTTCAAGCGCCTCGAACAGATACCGAAGGCGCGGCTGACGACTCCCTTTGTATTGGTCGCGACCAAGCCATTGCGCCTTCCATTCGCTGTCTGGCGGGAAACGGATCGCATCCGCCTGACTCGCGGACAGCAATTGATGAACACGCGCGACTGACACTTGGCCGCCCGCGCGAAGCTTTGCGATCATATCGACAAAGAACTTGTTGTAATTGGCGGTCGTGAGGCCGCAGATATCGCGCCTGACGATATAGGATTCGATCAGCCGGAGAGCATCGGGCAGCTCGCCTTCGTCCAGCGCGCTTTCGCCCGCTAGATAGAGCACGAGAGGCATGGCCGTTGACACGTCGAACGCCTTGGTAAAGCGCCCGAAGCGTCCCAAAGGATCATCGGTCGACTGATCCGATAGCCGTCGATGAACTGCCGCGCTTGCTGCGATCGATTCGAGCTCAGCTTTGATGGAGGTGAACGGCGTGAGGTCCAAAATCCATCTGCGATAGGATTCAAAGAGATCGTCGACCGAAACGGTCTCCGCTTTCTTCATTGTAAGGTGGTCGACAAGCAGCCAATCCAGGCGGGACTTCGTCTGACGACCGCGTGTATCCCCTTCCTTCCAGAACCAACCGTCGAGCGGGAGCCAGAAATCCTGGTACAGGCGGTCTACATTCAGAGAACCCTTGGTCTGTCCCAACCCTTTCGCTCGCTGAAAGATGAAGTTACGCATGAGATCACCGGCGGTCAGATCGACTCCCCGGCTGTTAAGCGTTTCGAAGATCGTCTGAGCGTCATCGCCACCTTCAAGTTCGATTGATACTGCTGCCAACCCGACGCGTAACGCCTCAAACAACTTCTCCATGCGAAAGGCATCATATTCACCATTCGGCCGGACGTGCTTTTCGATGCGATCCTTGAAGAACGCATGCGCCGCTACCGACGGGCGAACCACACCCTGCTCATCATCCAAACGGAAGGTTGCCGCATCCGACTTGTCCTCAGCGTCAACCACTCCGATGAAAGAAGCACGGTCGGTGAGTGACGGCCAAAGCTTGAACCGCTCGACTTCTGGCTGCTCCATTACACCATCGTTGAAGATGTACTTGGCTACCTCGTCCGCATATTCGGGTGAGTGGCAGGCTGCCACGTCCCTTAGGGCGGTCAGGAGCAACTGGAAGGTCGTAAGGCGCTGTTGGCCATCAATGACCTCAAACGCCTGCACCTGCTTGCCGAACGTTTTCACCTGCGAGATCACGATCGCTCCCATGAAGTGGGGCGCAGATAACACGCCTTCCGCCTCAAGCTTTGCCGCAGCCCGCTGAATATCCTCCCAAAGCAACTCCAGTTGGGGGGTCACTTTCCAGGCGTATTGCCGCTGATACAGCGGAATCAGGTAGCGTCTCTTACCGTCAAAAAGCTCTATGATCGATCTTGTAAATGGTCGCATTAGCCCTATTCGCCCCTAATCGAGTGTGCTTATAATTCGCTGAGCCAAACTACACTTATAGTTTTAAGCTATCCTCGCGCCTTCACCTGCGTGTCCCAATCAGCCGCTTTATCTACGAGAGAAGGATTGGATCAACAACATCGCTGGGCGATGGCTTGTCTGCCCGTTCGGTCGCCCTGTCGACGAGTTTTTCTAGTTCTCGGGCGAAATTGAACGGCCGCTGCTTTGTGAAAATCGGCGTGAGCGTCCAGAAGGGATTTTGAACCGCCGAAGGACGATCAAAATTCTTGTCCTTGCATAGAGAGAATTTTCCGGTGCCGTCCGTGTCGACCCTTCCATAACGGCGAAACCATTCGCTGATCGCCGATTTGTAAACTTCCTTTTCGACGGCATTCAGCAGAGAGTGAATGACCCGAACATCGTTGTGCCGCTTCACATGATCGAAAATTCCTAGCGCCACTTCATGGATGATCTTTTTCTCCGAAGATCCTCTTAGCTTGGTGCCATCGTTGCTCTGCAAGGTCGAAGAATATTTCTTTTCCAGTTTTAATAAGCTCTCTGGCGGCGTTCTGCTCTTGTCGCGTTTGAGGTCAGCCAGGAGTTTGAAGATCGGTCTTTCATGATTCATTCTGGTCACTGGACCGATGCCCCCTCGGGCCTTTTCAAAACCTTGGTCACGCCCTCAAACAAGCTCCCCTGCCTGCGAATAGGCCGAAACCAGCGAGGCCAGCGTCGCGCTTGGCTTCACCGCGTCATGTGGCACGAGCACATAAGTCCACGGCTTTCCGCCCGTATCCCTGGCGTGCTCATTTGCGTGATGCACCCATTTCCGGGCAGCCTTGGCCTTCGCCTGAACAATCGGGTCGGCCATCTCATTCTTCGCCTTGATCTCAATGATGAACTTGTCCTTGGTAGTCTCGACCACGAAATCCGGCTCGTATGACTGCCCGGACGCGTATTCGATCCTGAACTGACCGATTGCGGGTTTCATCCAGCGCAACACTCCGGCTTCGCTGGCAGCCTCCACGATGACCGCGAATTCCCGCTCTGTGTCGGAGTCGAATTTCTGGTACGGATAGCAGCACTTGGCGAAACCTTCGAAGACATATTTTGGTGTAAGGTTGAGCGGGCTGACTGGCGTTCGGAAATCCCGAACGAATGCCTCGCTGGGGACGTTGTAGGCCTGGGGCTTCATCACGACGAAACCCCTTGAGACGCTAGCTCGGTAATCGGTCGGGGTCTCCCAATAGTGCGTCATCATCTGCTGGAAAATGAACCTGGCGAGATCTTTGCCGTGCGTCAAAAGGACGTTCTCCACGTCCTCGGAGGTCGCAAGGTATGATTGAAGCCGCGCCACCATCTGCCCCGCCAGCTTGAACAGAAGCTCGCTCTGCGTGTCGTAATCGACCTCTGGCATGTCCATGAGATGGCGGACAACATAGCTCTCTAAGCGTTCTTCCTTCGAGCCTTCCACCGTGCGAGCAAGGAAGGCGCGCGTCTCGTCGCGGAGTCGTTGGACCATGATCTGATCGGAGAGCGGCTGCCTGGCGATTGTTTCGAGATTCGAAAGGTCGAAATCCTTGAATCCAAAATTTACCTGCGTCGTCGGCAGCACGACGATTTCGGGAATCGAAATCGTGTGCATGACGATCTGTTTCGTGACTTTAGCGACGGTCGCTGCGACATCGGTTTTTCGTTCGAAACTTTCGAACCATCGCTGTTCAGGTGCCATGACCGCCTTCACGATGCTGGTGATTTCAGCCTGTATCTCTGGCGTGTCGAGTTTTTCGATCCCGGTCTTGATCCGGCGTTCGAACTCGCGCTGGATCACATCCCAAGCGACTTTCGCTACCTCACGCTCTTCCTGGGTCTCGAAGACGTAAGACGTTTGTTCGGATTCCTCAAACGCTCCCGCTTTTCCGGTAAGCATCGTTTCAACATTCGAAGGAGCTTCGACCACATGCGCGCCGAGATTCGACACGTCGCCGCTGCCGCCGACAATGACGGTCTTCCTAATCGAGATGAGCGAGTCCGGATCGCGCGCTGCCTTGATTACGTCGTCGAACCTGTCATGCGCGATGACGGTCAAGCGATCGACGGCTTCCACGCCCGTGCGCTGGCCATAAGGCAACCGCAGGCCACGTCCAAGCGTCTGCTCCGTCAGAATGTCGGAAGCCGATGCGCGCAATGGGACGATCGTGTAGAGGTTGGTTACGTCCCAGCCTTCCTTCAGTTTGTTGACGTGAATGACGATATCGGTCGTCGCATCATGCTCCAGTGCGACAAGCTTCTCGGTCGCCTCTTCAGTCTCCTCCGCGCGCGTTCCGGAATGAACCTCGATCACGCGACCCTGGTAGCGCCCCCGAAAGAAACCATCCGATTCCAGGTATCGCCGGATTTCGCTGGCGTGCGTGGTGTCTTGCGCCACGACCAACATGAAGGGATGGACAAGCTTGCGCCCGGTCTGTTGTGCATAGATCGCTAGCTCTGCCTTAGTGTTTTCATGGCAGTGAATCCCGTCCTCAAGCTTCATCCGTTCAAGCTGTTCCGGCGTGATGCTGTCGACGCGAAACCCTTCGCGAGTGGCGACGGCCGGGTCTTTCACATAGCCCTCGGCCATCGCCTGTCCAAGCGGGTAATCGAGAACCACGTTCTTGAACGCAACCGATTTGGCTCCAACCGAACGTGGTGTCGCCGTCAATTCGAGGCCGATAACAGGTTTCAGTTCGGCAATGGCGTTCATGCCCGCCTTGGCGCGATAGCGGTGCGCTTCGTCCATCAAGAGGACAAGGTCCGGAAGGGCCGACAGGTACTCGAAATAGGACTCGCCGATATATTCATGGAGCTTACGGATGCGCCCCTGCTCCTTGTTCACCTTGTCGATGTTGAAGATGAACACGATAGCGGTCTGGCCCAGAAGGTCGCCACGCACGGCGTAGCCGCGTTCCCAGTTGTCCCCGGTCTCGACTATGGGCGGAAGCTGCGCGAATTCAGCGATGCCCCGGAATACGTATTTTGAGGAGTTCTGCCGACTGAAATCGTCGACGAGCTTGTCGTAAATAGTGGTGTTCGGTGCGAGGA
>NZ_RZRW01000254.1:0-8139 GCF_003998745.1 Mesorhizobium sp. M7A.F.Ca.US.014.04.1.1
GCCTCGTTCATGGGTCGCTCCAATCCTGGTTCTTCCAGGCCTGTTTCTCTCAGGCCCATCGGGTCGAAACCCGCGACATCAGTCTTTCATCGATTGTTCGCGCAGCGAGTCGGCGAGCAGGTTCAAGCCCAGCACGAACGACATCAGTGCGATGGTCGGCGGCAGCGCCGGATGGATGAAGGAGCGCAGCAGGCGGCTGGCGTCCTTGATCGCGGTGCCCCAGTCCGGACTTTCCGGCGCCAGGCCAAGGCCGAAATAACCGAGCGTGCCGAGCAGGATGGTGGTGTAGCCGATGCGCAGGCAGGCATCGACGATCAATGGCCCGCGCGCATTGGGCAGGATCTCCCACAGCATGATGTACCAGGGCGATTCACCGCGCGTCTGCGCCGCCGCCACATAGTCGCGCGTCTTGATGTCCATCACCAGGCCACGCACGATGCGGAACACGCCGGGGCTGGAGGCGAACACCACCGCCACGAAGATGTTGAGCTGGTTTGGATCGATATGGACGATGTGCAGCGGGTCCTTATCGAACACAAGGCCGAGATAGATCCAGCCACCGAGGATCAGGGTGATGCCGAGCAGGATGTAGAGCCGGTCGGGCCGGTTCTTGTAGCGGGTCCAGAACAGCACGCTGAAGAAGATGATCGGGAACAGGAAGAACACGCCGGCCATGCCGTACGGGATCGGCGTGTCCATGATACCCGGCGTCACCAAGAGGTAGAACAGCAGGATCACCGGGAAGGCGAGCACAAGGTTGGCCAGGAACGACAGCACGGTGTCGATCTTGCCGCCGTAATAGCCGGCGGGCAGGCCGAGCGTGATGCCGACCATCAGCGCGAAGCCGGTCGCGGCAGGCGCGATGATCAGCACGATCTGGCTGCCATAGACCATGCGCGAAAACACGTCGCGCGCCAGCTTGTCGCCGCCGAACAGATAGGTCAGCCCCGACTGCGGTTCGACGGCGCCCGGCAGCACGTCCTTCATGATCGGAATCTGGGCCAGCGGATCGAAGGGCGATATGGTCGCGGCGAAGATCGCCGTGAACAGCCAGAACAGGCAGATGCCGACGCCGACAATGCCGACACCGCTGTCGAACAGCTGGCCGTAGAGCGCCAGCTTCTTCTTGTAGGCGAAGCTCGCGCCCATGACGATGACGAGCGCGATCCAGACCGGCCAGAAGCGCGACAGCACTTCGAAAACGACGGTGAAGCCACTGATGTATTGAACCGGCATCGGCTTCGCTCCCTACTGAACTCTGATACGCGGATTGAGAAATGCGTAGCCGACATCGGAAATGAGCTGCGTGATCAAGACGATGAACACCGAGACCAGCGAGCAGCCGAGCAAAAGGTCGATATCGTTGTTGCCGGCCGCCTCGACCAGCGTGTAGCCGAAGCCCTGGTAGCGGAACATCACCTCGACGATGACGACGCCGGTGAGCAGCCAAGGGAATTGCAGCATGATGACGGTGAACGGTGCGATCAGCGCGTTGCGCAAGGCATGTTTGACCACCACGCTGCCGAAGGAGAGACCCTTCAACCGCGCAGTACGGATATATTGCTGCGTCATCACTTCGACCATCGAAGCTCGCGTCATGCGGGCGATATAGCCGATGCCGTAGATCGCCAGCGTCATCACCGGCAGTGTGAAATTGTAGAAGGTGATGCCCTGGCTGGCCGAAGCCGCCGAGCCGTTCAGCCAGCCTAGCCATGAGGCGAAGATGACGGTGAAGATGACGCCCGACACATATTCAGGCGTCGCCGTCGAGGCGATCGACGCCACGGACAGCACCCGGTCGGTTCGCGACCCCTCACGCATGCCGGCCAGAATGCCGATCAGCAGCGAGATCGGCACCATCACCGCCAGCACCCAGAACATCAGGATGCCCGTAGCGCCGAGTGCCGGAACCAGTTTTGAGGCGACGGTCGCCTTGAACTTGGTCGAGCAGCCGAAATCGCCCTGGAAAACGCCGGCAAAGGTCGGCACGAGCGGATCGTTGCAGAAGGAGAAACGCTGCGCCGGCTTGCCGGTCGCCGGGTCGGTTACCGGCTGCTTGGGCAAGACACCAAGCCACTGGCCGTAGCGGACGAAGAAGTTCTGCCGGTAGCCATGGTTGACCAGCCAGCTCTCGAGCTGCTCGGCCGACGTATGCATTTCGGTCTGGCTGATCGCCAGCTTCTTCAGATTGGGTTCGAGGTTGATCAGGAAGAAGACGACCATGGTCAGGCACAGCATCGTCAATGCCATGGTGCCAAGACGCCTGATAACGAAGGAAAGCATGGCGGCCCCCTGCCGATGGGTTGGGGTTTGAGCCGGCTATGAAAGCCAACCCTGCCGTGACCGGCGGGGCTGGCTGTCAAACAGGCCTTCGGATGCGATCAACCCTGTTTTTGTTGCATGGCCTTGCCCGCGAGTCCGCAACTTTTTTGAGAATGTGCGGACCAGCAGGGACGGACAATGCAAAGAGCGAGGGAAGGGAGCGAGCCCCTTCCCTCCATGTCGATGCGATATCAAGCCTGGTCGAGCCAGACCTTGCCGTAGTCGCGCTCGAAGGTCGGGTGCATCTTGTAGTTCTGCACCGCCTTCACCGAGTGGCTGTAGAGCTTGCGCCAGTACGGCTGGATCATGATGCCGGAATCCTGCAGTATCTGCTCGATGTCCTTCATCATGTCCTTGCGCTTGGCGGCGTCGGCAACGGCGAGCGCCGCATTGAGCTTGGCATCCCAGTCCGGATTCGACCAGCCGGCCTCGTTCCAGGCCTCGCCGGTGCGATAGGCGATGGCCAGAACCTGGACGCCGAGCGGACGCATGTTCCAGTTGGTCATCGACAGCGGATACTTCGTCCAGTCGTTCCAGAACGTGGAACCCGGCAGAACGGTGCGCTTCACCTTGATGCCGGCGTCGCGCAGCTGGGCGGCGATCGCATCGCCGGTGTTCTTATGCCAGTCTTCGTCGACGGTGATCAGCTCGTGTTCGAAGTCGGCTTGGCCGGCTTCCGCCATCAGCGCCTTCGCCTTGGCCGGATCACGGGCAACCTTGGGCAGCTCGTAATATTCCGGATGGATCGAGCAGACATGGTGGTTTTCGGCGACCGAGCCGGCATTGCCGTAGCCGAGCTGCAAGACGACATTGTTGTCGACCGCAAGCTGCAGCGCGTTGCGCACCTTCTGGTCGCCATAGGGCTTGTTGTTGACGTTGGTGCGGCAGACGATGGTCGACGCGGTGACGATTTCCGACTTCACCAGGTCCATGCCGTCGAGGATCGACACATAGTCGGCCGAAGTCTCGAAGTTGGTGTGCACTTCGCCGGCCTCGAAAGCGCTGACCATGGCTGCCGGATCGGTGCCGTAGTCGATGAATTCCAGGCCATCGAGGAACACTTCGCCGTCCCACCACTTGTCATCGGTGCGGCGCTTGTAGACCACCTTCTGACCGACATCGTAGGAGACGAGTTCGAACGGACCGGTGCCGATCGGGCAGGCCTTGAAGTCGCCGCCCTTCTCATCGAAGGTCTTGTGGACGATCAGCCCGGGATAGTCGCACATGTTCGGAATCAGCGCGATGTCCGGCTTGCTGAGCTTAAGCACGACCGTGTGGTCGTCCGGCTTGGTCACGGCGCTCTCGTCGAGCTTGTCGTCCTTGACCAGCGAGCCGAGACGGCCGGGCATGGAATTGCCTTCGGCTTTCTTGTCAGCCCAGCGCTTCAGGTTGAAGATGACGTCATCGGCGGTGAAGGCATCGCCATTCGACCAGGTGACGCCCTTGCGCACATGCAGCGTATACTGCGTGGCGTCGTCGTTGACGTCCCAGCTTTCCAGCAGATAGGGGCGAAACGTGTATTCGGAGGTGTACTTGACCAGCGGCTCGAGCGCCTGGCGCTCGGCATTGGCGATTTCCGACCAGTCGGCCTTGCGCGGGTCCTTGGGATCTTTGATCCACTGGGCGATCTTCAGCGTGCCGCCCTTCTTGCCCTTTACCTCTTCGGCCTTCGCCGGCGTCGGATCGGCGAGGCCGAGCAAGCCGTAAGCCATTGCCGTCGATGCGCCGAAGACGCTGGCCATGGCCAGGAATTCGCGGCGGTCCACCTTGCCTGCCTTGGCTTCTTCGGCCATGGCCAGGATGTGATCCGGAACGCGATCGCCATTACTCTTATAAATTGTCATGACTTAACTCCCATTGTTGGCTTTCCGCCTTTTAACATTCCGCATCCAGGCCATGATGTCAAAGACGGCGTGGATTGAGAACATGTTAGGGAATGTGCAACTTTGAAAGGGGAGCGGTTCGCGTGATAACGACAGTCTTGGCGCAAATTTGCTACTGTCCGACGGATTCTTCTGGAATCGCGATAGTCGATTAAACTGAGACATTTACTCTGGCCCGCACAGCACCAGAATCGATCCACCATGAGGCCAAAAGCCCCGCCGGACTGTCAGTATTCCTTCTCGTAGAAGATGCCGCCCTTGGCTTCGCCGGCATCGTTGGCCTCGCCGCGCAGCTTGACGCCGCGCCCGACATTGAGGTCGATCGTCGCCTTGCCCGAGCCAGGCTTGTCGCCCTTCTGGATGGTGACATAGGTGCGGTCGTTGAGGTATTTGCCGGCCGAAACCGCCGTGCCGCCCTGGTCGTCGGTGGTGACGTCGAGATCGTCGACGCCAATTGCGCTGCGCAGGTTTTCCAGCAGCGACGTCGAGCCGCCGACGCCGGCCAGCTGCCCCGCCGCTTCGGCGAGCTGGGCGATCTGCAGCGGCGACAGGTTCGACATCGAGCGGCCGAAGATCAATTGCGCCAGCACCTCATCCTCGGGCAGCGCCGGCACCGAGGAGAAGGTGAACTTCGGATTGGTCGCTTCGCCCGACACCACGATGGTGACGGTGGCGCTGGTCGTCGTCGTGGTCGCCGTCAAATTGAGATAGGGCACCAGCGAGCCGGAAAACCCGACCGTGCCTTCGGTGAAGGTCAGCCGCTTGCCGAGGATCGACAGTCGTCCGCGCTGCAAGGTGAAGGTGCCGACCGCTTGCGGCGACGAGGCCGGGCCGGTCAGCTTCAGCGAGCCGCCAAGTTCGGCATCAACGCCCCTGCCCTGGATGAAGATCTGATTCGGCGCGTTGACCGTGACATCGAGCGCAAGGCCGCTACCGCCGCCCTTGCCGCTGGTCGTCGGCGGCCGCAGCGCCTTGTCCTGCGCCTTGACCGCGCCCGGCGCGTTCTTGTGCTTGACGTCGAGCGCCGCCAGCGAGCCCGGCAATTTGTCGGGAACGGTGATCACCGTCTTGGCGAGATTGACGGTACCGGCGATGACCGGTGCGGAGGTCAGCGGTCCCTTGATCGTCAGGTCGCCGCCGAGATTGGCGGTCACCACCCTGCCGTCCGTATAGCGGCCGTCGACCAGCTTGATCGACAGGTCGGCCGGGAAACCCTGCGCCGGGTTGATGCCGACCGTGCCGCTGGCCGACAGGCTGCCGCGCGTCGACAGCGTTCCGGTCAGCCGGTTGATCCTGGCGACGCCGCCGGCAATCGAGACATCGGCGGCGAGATCGTTGACGGCGAGGCCGGAGCGCGCATCGACAAGGCGCGCACCCGAGGTGCTGATGCTGCCGCCGATGACGGGCGATGTCGCGGGACCGCGCACCTGCACGTTGACATTGGCGGTTCCAGACAAAGACAGACCCTGCGCGGCCAGCTTCTGGCTGAGCAGGCCGAACGGCACGACGCCATTGAAGTCGAGCACCAGTGACGGCGTGCCGGCCGTTGTCACGGTGCCGCCGCCCTTGAGGCCAAGGCCGGCGCCATCGCCGACATTGGCATTGAAGGTCAGCTTGTTGCCGCCGAAGGTGCCCGACGAGGAGACACTCACCGCACCGACACCGGCACCGCGCGTCTGCGAGGTCCGCACGCCGGCCGCGTCGAGGTTGAAGACAATGGCGGGGTTCGCCGGCGCACCCGTCACCTTGACCGTGCCTGAGACGGAACCGGCGGCGCCGAGCCCCGGCGAGAAACTGTTGGCGAGCGACATCGGCACCCGCGCCAGCGTCGCATTGATGTCGAGCGCCGTGCCGACCTTGCCGGTCACCGTCGCCGTACCACCGCCAAGGTTGAGCACGAGCCGGTCCAGCGTCGTTGTGCCGTTGGCAATGCTGACGGTCGAGGCCTGGGCGATGGCCGTCTTGATGCCCTGGACAGTCGCCTGGCCGGAGGCAAGCTCGATGGTCGTCGTGCCGTTGGCCACTTTCACCCGGCCGGCGGCCTGTGCCGGAATGCCCTTGACGGTTGCGCCGCCGGAGAAGCCGGTCCAGTCGCCGTCGCGCTTCAAGTCGACATCGATGCCGCTGATCACGGTGCCGCCCGACGTGACGGTGTCGGCGCGGATCTTTCCGGAGATCACGGGCGCCGCCAGATAGTTGGCGACCAGCGCATCGATCGAGACGGCTTTCGCCTGCAGGTCGCCGCGCGTAATCGATGCTGTCGCCGCCTTGATTGCGACCTGTGGCGCATTGCCGTTCTTCGAAAAGGCGATCGTGCCGCGCACATCGCCTTCGGCCTTCTCCAGGGCAAGTGCTGCCAGCGGGCCGATATCGGGCAGGTCGAGCGCGATGGTGCCGACCGGCACGAACTTTTCATCCAGCGCCAGATCGCCGGAAATCCTGTTCTTGCCGAGCGACAGCAGCAGGCCATTGATGGCGCTCTTGCCGTCCGCCGTCGCCAGCACGGCACTACCTTGCAGCGCCTGGCCGGCGACATTGCCGGTCAGCTGCACATTCGCCGCCGGATTGGCGGCATCGGCCTTGCCGGTGGCGGTCAGCTTCAGCCCGGTGATCTCTCGCGCCGCCACGAGAAGGCGGTCGCTGTCGATGGTCAACGACAGGTCCGGCGCCGCGGCCGGGCCCTGCGCGTTCAACGCAAAAGCGATGGCGCCCTTGGCGTCTTTCGACAGCAGCGAGATATCGCTCAGCGCACCCTTGATGTCGGCGGCCACCTTGTTGTCGGCAAGGCTGGCTTGCCCGTCTGCGGTCAGCGCGCCCGAGGTCAGCTTCAATCCGCCTATAGCGATACTGCCGTTGGGGTCGCGCTTCAGCGTGGCGCTGATCTCAGCGCGTTCGCCAAGCATGCCGCGTGCCGCCGCCGGCAAGGCCGACGATGGGGCATCCGCCTTCAGATTGAGGTCGATGGCACCGTCACGCAGCGATACCTGGCCGGCAACCTGGCTGTTCAGCGCATCGCTCTTGAGCGAGCCGCTGTCTATGGCAACCGCATCGGCTGTCAGGCGACCGCTGAGCGCCGCCGTGACCTTGCCGGCGATCAGCGGCGCAATCACCGGATTGTCGAGACCGACCTTGTCCACCGACACTGTGCCGGAAACTGGCCCTGCGCGGTTCTTCAGATCGAACGCATCCGAGTGCAACGCCAGGGCAAGCCCGTCCACCCTCGCTGGACTGGTGACGATCGAGGGCAGGATCGCAGAGACATCCAGGCGGGCCCGCGTGCTCTCGCCCGCCACCTTTGCCGACAAGGACCGGATTTCGATCTTGACCGGGCTCCCGGCGCTGCCGACAATCAGGGGCAGGCTGGGGCCGGATGAGATGAGATCGAGCGCAAAATCGCTGGCGCCGTTCGGATTGAGGGTGCCGGCTGCCTTGCCGGAAATCTTGTCACCGGTCAGTGTCGCCTGATGGAGCACCACGCCGCCGGCCATGGTGTAACTGCCTGCCGCGTCGACAGCCAGCGCTCCGAGCCCCGCCTGGCGAGTCTGGCTGGTTTCGACGCCAGCCAGTTGCGCATTGAAGCGGACATCGGGAGCGGCCGGCGGCCCGGTCACTCCAGCCGTGCCGCTGAGCGTGCCGACGGCGTCGAGGCCGGGCGAAAATTCATTGGCGAGCGCCGCGGGCAGTGCCGAAAATTGCGCCGCGAGGTCGAGCGTCTGACCGGCAGTGCCCGACAGCGTCACCGAACCGCCGCCGACATCGAGCGCCAGTTTCTCGATGCTGGCCGTGCCGTTGGCGATGCTCAGTGTCGACGCCTGAGCGATTGCGGCCTTGATGCCGCGAACCGTCGCCTCGCCCGAGGTAATCTCGACGCTCGTGTTGCCGTCGGCGATCTTCACCCGGCCGGCAGCGGTCGCCGGAATGCCCGCGCTGGTGG
>NZ_RZRW01000255.1:0-8136 GCF_003998745.1 Mesorhizobium sp. M7A.F.Ca.US.014.04.1.1
AGAAGCCGCCCGGCATGCGCCCCGACAAAGAGCTGATCGTCACCGACGAGCCGCGCGAACGATCCGCGCTGGCGACAATGATCTATGAGCGCCAGCGCCAGCGCCGTCTTGCCCGAGCCGGAGGCTCCGGTGATGAGAATGCCGCGCTCGCCGATCAAAACCATTGTCGCGTGAATGTTTTCAGGCTGCACGGCTGGACCAGGCATGGTTGGAATTCATGCTCTCAGCCTTCGGCCGGCAACGTCACCACAAAACGCGCGCCCTTGATCTCGCCGGGTTTGGTGCCGGGGATGTTCTCGGCGGTGAGCGTGCCGCCATGGGCCTCGACGATCTGCCTGGATATCGACAGGCCAAGGCCCGAATTCTGGCCGAACGCCTCGCCGGCCGGCCGGTCCGTGTAGAAGCGTTCGAAGATGCGGTCGATGTTGTCGGCGCGGATGCCGGGGCCATTGTCGTCGACGGTGACGATGTTGAACTTGCCGGCACGCGCCAGCGACAGGCTGATGTGGCCATGATCCTCGGGAACGAAGGAACGGGCGTTCTCGATCAAATTGGTGATGACCTGGCCGATGCGCAGATCATGGCCGACGACGACATAGCCTTTGACGCCCTGCGGCAGTTTGGCGGCCTTGAACTCGATCTCGACCGCCTTCTTGTTGCGCGTCGCTTCGCGCGAAACGGCGACCAGATCGGTGATGAATTTCTTCAAATCGACCGTTCCCGCATCTTCACGCGCGAGTTCCGCGTCCAGGCGCGATGCGTCGGAAATATCGGTGATGAGCCGGTCCAGCCGCCTGACATCGTGCTGGATGATATCCATCAGCCGGCCGCGCGAATCGTCGTTCTTGGCCAGCGGCAAGGTCTCCACCGCGCTGCGCAGCGACGTCAGCGGGTTTTTCAGCTCGTGCGAGACATCGGCCGCGAAGCTTTCGATCGCCTCGATCCGGGCGTAGAGCGCGTTGGTCATGTCGCGTATGGCGATCGACAGATTGCCGATCTCGTCCTGGCGGTCGGAAAAGTCGGGGATCTCCTCACGGCTCTTGACGCCGCGCCGCACTCGCACCGCCGCCGCCGACAGCCGGCGCAGCGGATTGGCGATGGTCGAGGCGAGCAGCATCGACAGGATGGCGGTGACAAGGGCCGCGATGCCGAAGACGCGCAGGATCGCCTTGCGCTCGGCGGCGACGATCTTGTCGATGTCGCCGCCTTCGGTCGACAGCATCAGCACGCCCAGGACGGCACGAAAGCGCTGGATCGGCACCGCCACCGAAACGATCTGCTCGCCCTGCTCGCTGACGCGCACGATGGTCGAAGGGCTGCCGGTGAGCGCCTTGACCACTTCCGGGAAAGCGGCGCCATTGCCGCCCGGCTGCTCGTGATAGACCGGCAGCTCGGTGTTGCGGAAGAAGTCGAAGACGAATTTCTGGATGCGCTCGACCAGATCGGGCTCTTCTTCCTCGACCGGCGGCAGGTCGTAGCGCAGGATCTGGCCACGCGAATAGAGGTGGCGCGAATCGAGCAGCAGATTGGCGTCGCGGTCATAGATGCGGGCGCGGGTCCTGGTCGGCGAGATCAGCCTTCTAAGCACCGGTGCGACACGCTCCGGGTTGATCGGAAAGTCGAGATTGTCGAGCTGGTCCGAGCCCGGCCCAAGGCTTTCGCCGGCCTGCAGTTCAAGCAGCTTTTCCGGGTCGATGCTGATCGAATCCGTCTCGACCGTCGCCGAAGCGGCGATGGCGCCGGCGATGATCTCGCCCTGGGTCATCAGGCTTTCGACGCGGGCGTCGATCAGCCCGTCGCGGAAGGTGTTGAGATAGAGGATGCCGGTCACCAGCACGGCGAGGCCGGCAAGGTTGAGGAACAGGATACGCCGCGTCAGGCTGGAAAAGATGTGATGGCCAAGGAAGCGGCGCATCGGCACCGTGATCTTCGAGACGAAGGACGGCATGATCCGCGACGGCCGCCTGGAGGCGCCCGCCGGTCTTGTTCGCTGTGCTTCCACTGCCATCGAATAGCAGGCCCTGCTACTTATGCTTCGCGGAACCGGTATCCGACTCCGTAAAGGGTTTCGATCATCTCGAAGTCGTCGTCGACGGCCTTGAACTTCTTGCGCAGCCGCTTGATGTGGCTGTCGATGGTGCGGTCGTCGACATAGACCTGTTCATCATAAGCCGAATCCATCAGCGCATCACGGCTTTTTACGACACCGGGACGCTGCGCCAGCGAATGCAGGATCAGGAACTCGGTGACGGTGAGCGTCACCGGCTCGCCTTTCCAGGTGCAGGTGTGGCGCTCCTGGTCCATGACGAGCTGGCCGCGCTCGAGAGAGCGGGCCTGCTGGCTTGGCGTCTTGGCTGCAGCCTCGCGGGCACTGGCGCGGCGCAGCACGGCGCGCACGCGCTCGACCAGCAGGCGCTGTGAGAAGGGTTTGCGGATGAAATCGTCGGCGCCCATCTTGAGACCGAACAATTCGTCGATCTCGTCGTCCTTGGAGGTCAGGAAGATCACCGGCAGGTCGGACTTCTGGCGCATCCGGCGCAGCAGTTCCATGCCGTCCATGCGCGGCATCTTGATGTCGAGAATGGCAAGGTTCGGCGGGCGTGCCGCCAGGCCTTCCAGCGCCGACGCACCATCCGTGTAGGTCTCGACGCGATACCCCTCGGATTCCAGGGCGATCGACACCGATGTCAGAATGTTGCGGTCGTCATCGACAAGCGCGATTGTTGCCATTTCAAGCGGCTCCCTCATGAGCTGTCCCTTCTGTCGTAGAGAAGGGGCTTTTGCAGGACAAATTAGGTACAAAATGTGGCATAGGCCTTGTCCGCTGTCACGCGCGGCATGCCGGCGGCCACAATCCTACCTCGACATGGATTGGACGAACGTACATCGCCAATCCTTTGGGCAACCGCGAAACTTTTTGCACATATAAACGATTTAAACAACTTTCAAAATATTTAAATCGATTAATGATTTGATATCATTTGACTTTTCTGGTTCTGACCATCTCAGCCCGCGTAGTGGGCGTGCCGGGAAGGTGCCGGCAAAGATGCGGCAAATCCAAGAGGGACACTCGATGTCGGAAGTCGGCAAACGCAATTCCGCCTGCGCGATCGATCATATCGGCCTGAAAACCACCGGCGTGGTGCGCTATAATTTCGGTGCGGCTGCTCTTTATGAGGACTCGATCCGGCGCGGCGAGGCCCGCTTGACCGCACATGGCGCGTTGGTCGCCGAGACAGGCCAGCATACCGGCCGCTCGCCCAAGGACAAGTTTGTCGTCCGCAACAGTGACACCGAACCGCATGTCTGGTGGGACAACAACAAGGCAATTTCACAAGCCCAGTTCGACACGCTGCTCGCCGATTTCCAGACGCATGCCTGGGACAAGGATCTATACGTCCAGGACCTGATCGGCGGCGCCGATGCGGAGCTGAAGCTGCCGACCAGGGTGATCACCGAATTTGCCTGGCACTCGCTGTTCATCCGCAATCTGCTCATTCGTCCCGATGCCGCCGAGCTCGAGCATTTCGTGCCTGCCATGACGATCATCGACCTGCCGTCCTTCCGCGCCGATCCCGCCCGCCACGGCAGCCGCACCGAAACGGTGATCGCCGTGGATCTCACGCGCAAGGTCGTGCTGATCGGCGGCACCTCCTATGCCGGCGAGATGAAGAAGTCGGTGTTCACCATGCTCAACTATCTGCTGCCGGCGAAAGGCGTGATGCCGATGCATTGCTCGGCCAACGAGGGTATGGCCGGCGACGCCGCCATCTTCTTCGGCCTGTCGGGCACCGGCAAGACGACACTCTCGGCCGATCCCTCGCGCACGCTGATCGGCGACGACGAGCATGGCTGGGGACCCCACGGCATCTTCAATTTCGAAGGCGGCTGCTACGCCAAGACGATCAAGCTGTCGGCGGAAGCCGAGCCGGAAATCTTCGCCACCACGCAGCGCTTCGGCACGGTGCTGGAAAATGTCGTGCTCGACGCTGATGGCGTGCCGGATTTCAACGACGGAAGGCTGACCGAAAACACACGCTGCGCCTACCCGCTGGATTTCATCCCCAACGCCAGCAAGACCGGCCGCGCCAACCATCCGAAGAACATCATCATGCTGACCGCCGATGCGTTCGGCGTGATGCCGCCGATCGCGCGGCTGACCCCGGCGCAGGCGATGTATCATTTCCTCTCCGGCTACACCGCCAAGGTGGCCGGAACCGAAAAGGGCGTGACCGAGCCCGAAGCGACGTTTTCGACCTGTTTCGGCGCCCCGTTCATGCCGCGCCATCCATCGGAATACGGCAATCTGCTGCGCGAGCTGATTGCCCGCCACGGCGCCGATTGCTGGCTGGTCAACACCGGCTGGACCGGCGGCGCCTACGGCACCGGCAAGCGCATGCCGATCAAGGCGACGCGGGCCTTGCTTGCCGCCGCACTCGACGGCTCGCTCAAGACGGCCGAGTTCCGCACCGACCCTCATTTCGGTTTCGAGGTGCCGGTGGCGGTTCGAGGCGTCGACAGCGCCATTCTCGACCCGCGCTCCACCTGGGCCGACAAGGCCGGCTATGACCGGCAGGCGGCAAGGCTGGTCGGCATGTTCGCCGTCAATTTCGAGAAATTCGAAAGCCATGTCGATGCCGTGGTGCTGGGTGCGGCGCCGCGCATGCAGGAAGCGGCGGAGTAATCGCGCTACGGGGTTCAGCTTCGTTGAAAGGCCCGGTTCGATCGGGCCTTTTCTTTTTCGATCCGCCGCGCCATGACTGCGGCATGGCGAGCGACGACAACATCATCATATCAGGCGATGCGGTGATCCATCCGGGCGACCTGCACGAGGATTTCATCCGCTCGTCCGGTCCCGGCGGCCAGAACGTCAACAAGGTGGCGACGGCGGTGCAACTGCGCTTCGACGCCGCCAACGCAGCGGGTCTGTCGGAGCGCGTGCGCGAGCGGACGATCAAGCTTGCCGGCCAGCGTGCCACCAAGGACGGCGTCGTTGTCATCGAAGCGGGCCGCTTCCGCACCCAGGAACAGAACCGGGCGGATGCGCGGGCACGGCTGACGGCACTGGTCGCCAAGGCCGCCGAACCGCCGCCGCCACCGCGCAAGAAGACGCGGCCGTCAAAGGGTGCCGTGGAACGGCGGCTGAAGAGCAAGGCCGGGCGAGGCACGATCAAGAAGCTGCGCGGCCGGGTGGAGAACGATTAAGCACCGCGAAGCTGCAACGCGCGGGTGGCTTCCAATTCTGGGTTGCAGATGGCAAGCTGCGATCACCCACCACAGCAATGGAGACCAACGATGGGCATGTTCGATTTCGTCAAGAGTGTCGGCAAGAAACTGGGCATCGGCGGTGACGACGAAGCCGCACCCACGGCCGACACACTCAAGAAGGAGCTCGATTCGCACAAGCTCGGCACCGATGGCGTCGAGGTCGTCGTCAACGGCGATACGGCGGTGCTGAAGGGTGTGGTCAAGGACCAGTCGATCTTCGAGAAGGCGGTCATCGCCGTCGGCAACACGCTCGGCGTCTCCAAGGTGCAGGCGGACGAATTACAGGTCGCGCCAGCACCTGGCACGGCCGCCGCCCCGGCCAAGGAGCCCACCTTTTACACCGTGAAGAAGGGCGACAATCTCTGGAAGATCGCCGAGAAAAGCTACGGCAAGGGCCAAGGCGTCAAGAACACGGTCATATTCGAGGCCAACAAGCCGATGCTGACCCATCCCGACAAGATCTATCCGGGCCAGGTGCTGCGCATCCCCGACCTCGCCTGATCGGCGACTGCCAATTCGACAAGAGCGGCGGCTTTCGGGTCGCCGTTTTCATTTGATCGTGACATTTTACGGTTCCGAACCATCCAAGAGGCGATCGAATCCGTGCTCGTTCTGCCCAAAGGCGTCCGCCACATGCCGGCCTACCTGTCACGCACCGTGCAGGAAGAACTGGTCGACGAGGTGAGACGGATCGTGCAGCAGGCGCCGCTGTTCGTGCCGGCCATGCCGCGCACCGGCAAGGAGATGAGCGTGCGCATGACCAATTGCGGGCCGCTGGGCTGGGTCACCGACAAGGAGCACGGCTATCGTTACCAGCCGGCGCATCCGCTAACCGGGGCGCCTTGGCCGCCAATTCCGGATGCGCTGCTCGACCTGTGGCGCGAGGTCTCGGGCTATCCGCATCCGCCGGAAGCGTGCCTGATCAATTTCTACACGGCGGATGCGAAGATGGGCCTGCATCAGGACCGCGACGAGGCCGACTTTTCGGCGCCGGTCGTCTCCGTCTCGCTCGGCGACGACTGCCTGTTCCGGGTTGGCCAGACCACGCGTGATGGCGCCACCAAGTCGTTCAGGCTGCAAAGCGGTGATGTCGTGGTGCTCGGCGGCGAGGGGCGGCTGTGCTTTCACGGCGTCGATCGGATCTATCCCTCGACCTCGGCGCTGCTGAAAAACGGTGGGCGGATCAATCTGACATTGCGACGGGTGACGAAGCCGGCCGTCACAGCTTCCTGAGCGCCACTTCCTCGATCAGGTGGTCGGCGCCCTTGCGCAGGATCAAGTCGGCGCGGGCCCGCGTCGGCAGGATGTTCTCGCGCAGATTCTTCAAATTGATGTTGGTCCACAGGCCTTCGGCGATGGCGCGCGCCGAACCCTCCGACAGCTGCGAGTAGCGGTGAAAGAAGGAGTCCGGATTGCGGAAGGCGGTCTCACGCAGCCGCATGAAGCGGGAAATGTACCAGTTGTGGATCAGCTTCTCGTCGGCATCGATGTAGATGGCGAAATCGAAGAAGTCCGACAGGAAAGGCACGATCTTGCCGTCCTGCGGCAGCTTGCCGGGCTGCAGGACATTGATGCCTTCGAAGATCAATATGTCGGGCCGGTCGATGGTGACGAACTCGCCGGGAATGACGTCATAGGTGAGGTGCGAATAGACCGGCGCGCGGACATCGGGCAGCGCCGACTTGATGCCCGACAGGAAGCGCAGCAGCGCGCCGACATCGTAACTGTCTGGAAAACCCTTGCGCTCCATCAGGTTCTCGCGGCGCAGGACCTCGTTGGGCAGCAGGAAGCCGTCGGTGGTGATGAGATCGACCTTGGGGCTCGACGGCCAGCGCGCCAAAAGCTCCTTCAGCACGCGTGCGGTGGTCGATTTGCCGACCGCGACGGAACCGGCGATGCCGATGATGAAGGGCGTCTTGACCACGTCGACCGCGTTGAAGAAGGCCTGGCGTTGCCGAAACAGCAGCTGGCTCGCTTCGACATGAGCCGACAACAGCCGCGACAGCGACAGATAGATGCGCGTGACCTCTTCGAGATCGACCGGATCGTTGAGCGACCGCAGGCGGCGGAATTCGTCCGCACTCAGCGTCAGCGGCGTGTCGGCGCGGAATTGCGACCATTGCTCGGCGGAGAAGAAGCGAAACGGGGAATACTTCTCGGTCGGCGCGAGCTGATCCATCGAGATACCTGCCCTTCCTCGCGGTCAGCCCTTGGGCCGTGACGCCTTCTCGGCGATGCCCGAACGCCGGGTGCGGCCTTCGAGCTCCTTGAGCACGTCGCTCAGCAAAACCCCCGAGAGGCCGAGAACGACGAGCCAATGATATATAAGATCGGCACTTTCCGAAACGAGGGCCTGTTTGTCGCCCTTGACGGCGGCAATCACCGTCTCGACTGCTTCCTCGCCGAGTTTCTGCGCCGCCTTGTCGATGCCGCGCGCGAACAGTTTTGCCGTCCACGAGTCCGGGTCGCCGGAATGGGCGCGTTCCCTGATGGTTTCTTCAAGACCTGACAGCGAAAACTCAGCCATGGCGCCATCTATCTGCTTGTTTAGGCATGATCTTTTCCGAAAACCGGTTCCCACTTTTCGGGATCATGCTTTAGGGCCGATTATTCACAGAGTCCAGCCGCATCGGCAGCCCTGCGGCGGCCATATGCGCCTTGGCCTGCGCTATCGTGTAGGTACCGAAATGGAAGATGGACGCGGCCAGCACCGCACCGGCATGGCCGTCGCGAATGCCTTCGACCATGTGGTCGAGCGTGCCGACGCCGCCGGAAGCGATGACCGGCGCGCGCACGGCGTCTGATATCGCGCGGGTCAGCGCGATGTCGTAGCCGGCCTTGGTGCCGTCGCGATCCATTGAGGTCAGC
>NZ_RZRW01000256.1:0-8108 GCF_003998745.1 Mesorhizobium sp. M7A.F.Ca.US.014.04.1.1
GGGCGGATACATCATTTCCCATCAGAATCGCCGATGGCGGGGAAGCCGTCACCAGCCGATCTGACGCATGCAGGAGATGAAAGACGGTGCGTTCCACCCTGACTGACATAGCCCGGGAAGCCGGCGTCTCGGCCGCCACCGTCGACCGCGTGCTCAACAACCGACCCGGCGTGCGGGCGCGCACGCGCGAAATCGTGCTCGAAATGGCGCAGCGCCTCGGCTACATCGCCGAAGGCCCGAACGGCGCGCCGCCACGGCCCTCGCCTGGCGAGGTCATCCGACTCGACTTCGCGCTGCCGGCCGGCACCAATTCCTTCATCAAGATGCTGCACCGGCACATCGAGGCACAGGCTCTGGCGCGGCCCGACCTCGATGTCCATATCGCCACCATCGAGGGCTTCAATCCTGACCGGCTCGCCCGCCTGCTGCAGGACCTGCGCGGACAGACGCAAGGCGTCGGCGTTATAGCGCTCGACCATCCGACGGTGCGCGAAGCGATCCGATCCCTGTCGGCCAACGATATCAAGGTGGTGACCATCGCCTCCGACATCCTGCATGTGCCCAGGGTCGCCTATATCGGCATCGACAACCGCGCCGCCGGGCGGCTGGCCGGCTATCTGCTCAACCGCTTCATGGGATCGGGGCATCCGGGCAAGGTGGCGCTGTTCGCCGGCTCGCTGTCCTATCGCGGCCACGAAGAACGCGAGATGGGGTTCCGCCACGTCCTGACCGAGGAATCACCCAACCTGCAGATCGTCGAGATGCGCGAAATGCTCGACGACCGCGAGAAGGCCTATTCGGAGGCATCGGCCCTGCTGGAGCGGCACCCCGACCTTGCCGCGATCTACAATGTCGGCGCCGGCAACACCGGCATCGCCCGCGCGCTCAAGGAGCACGGCCGCGCCCAGTCCATGGTCTTCCTCGGCCACGAGGTGACGGACGGCACCAAGGACCTTCTGCTCGACGGCACGCTCGACGCGGTCATCGACCAGAACCCGCGCGTCGAAGCCCGCGAAGCGCTCAACACTTTGACCCATGCGGTCCGGGGATTGCCCTATGAACTGCACCAGCCAAGGCTGCAGGTGATCTTCAAGGAGAACATCCCAGAGATTTGACGGACCAGACGAACGGGGCAGCGCGGTAAAGCGCCCGCCCCGCTCGATGCTTCCAGTCTATTGGACGGCAGCGACTTCAGCCGCGGCGCCATCGACAAAGCTCTTGTCGACCCATTTTCCGTAGTCGATCGAGCCCTTCAGGAGCCCGGCGCTGGCCATGAATTTCTCCTCGCCCTGCAAGGCGGCGATCGCGTCGTCGGTGAGTTTCGGATCCTGGTGGAACACCCCGTCGGCATAGGTCTTGCGGACGGATTTCTCCGACGACTTGGTCGCCTCCACAAACGTCTTGATCGTCTCGTCCGGATGAGCGTCGGCCCAACGCGAAATCTCGATGTCGACCTTCAGCAGCCGCTTGACCAGATCGGGATATTTCGCCGCGAAGGCGCCGTTGACCGAGATGACGTTCGGCACGTTCCATTCCGGATGGGTGCTGGTGTCGAACAGCACCCGCGCCTCGCCGGTGTCGCCCAGCTTGGCCGCCGTCGAATCCGTCTCGACAATGGCGTCGATATCGCCGCGCAGCAGCGCCGGGCCGGATGCCTCGAAAGGCAGGTTCAGACCTTCGACGTCATTGGTGGTCAGGCCGACGCTGTTCAGTGCCTTGCTGAAGTTCGAATGCCGCACCGTTCCGGTGAGATAGGCGACCTTCTTGCCCCTGAGATCCTGCAGCGTCTTCAACGGCGAGTCGGTTTTGACGACGATGTAGGAACCGCCGGCCTTCACATAGCTCGACAGGCCGATCAGCTTGACGTCGGCGCCGGACGCAGCAACGCGCAGCGCCGGATTGTTGCCGGTATAGGTGAACTCGATGGCGCCGGTCGCCAATGCCGTCGTGGCTTCCGAGCCGCCGTTGAAGGTCACCAGTTCGACCTTGATGCCGTCCTTGGCGAATTCCTTGTCCCACCAGCCGTCCTTCTTGGCGAGGATGAATTTGAGGTGCCCCGGCGCCGTGCTGCCGATGCGGATGATGTCAGGCTTGTCCTGTGCGAAGGCAGGCATGCCGCCAAGGCCGATTACGACGGCAATGGCGCCCTTCAGAAGCAGCCGGCGAATTGCGTCGAATGGGATGTTGGGCATGGGAAAATCCTTCCTGTTTGGAATGAATGGGGCCGCTTAAATGAGCGAGGTCTCGGACTGGCCCTTCCAGGCTGTTGCCCAGCGCTCGAACCAGACGAGCAGGTAATTGACGGTCAGGCCGATGACGGTCAGCGTCAGGATGCCGGCGTACATGTCGGCCGTTTCCATCATCAGCTGCGAATTCTGGATGAGGAAACCGAGGCCGGATTTGGCCGCCAGCATCTCGGCGCCGATGACCGCGAACAGCGAGGATTTCACCGCCAGCCGAGCGCCGGCGACGATCGAGGGAATGCTGGCCGGCAGGATGACTTTCCGGAACAGGTCGAAGTCGGACGTGCCCATCGAGCGCGCCGCCTTGATGAGCAGCGGATCGACCGACTTGACGCCGCTGATCGTGTTGACGAGGAGAAAAAACACCGAGGAGTAGAAGGTGATCGCGACCTTCGATTCCTCGCCGATGCCGAGCAGCAGGATGAACACCGGCAGAAGCGCGAATTGCGAGGTGTTGCGCAGCGTCTGCACCAAAAGGTCGGAAACCTTCTCGAACAGCGAATAGCGCCCCATCAACAGACCGAGCGGGATGGCGACCACCACGCCGAGTGCGAAGCCGATCGCAGCGCGCTGCAGGCTTATGCCGATATGCTCGATCAGCACGCCCGAGGCGAGCAGCGCCCACCCGGCGACCAGCACCTCGCTCAGCGGCGGAAAGAAGATCCGGTTCAGCCAGCCGAGCCGGGGCGCGATCTCCCACAGCAGGAAGAACAGGCCGAGCAGCGGCAAGCCATAGAGGAATGTGCCGCGGCTCGCTTTCTTGCTCCGGATCTTGGCGTTGGCCTTGATGGCGGGGACCCTGGCGGCGGCTACCGTTTCGCCAGCGCCGGCAAACAGGTGGAGCGCTCCAGCGGAGCCAAACTTCTCGGTCAGATAGGCCATGGGTCCAGTTCCTCAGTGACTGAAGGCTGGCGACAGAGTCCAGTCCTTCTGCGCCTTGTTGACCTCGTCGCGCAGCACGTCCCAGACGCGAGCGCGATATAGATTGAATTCGGCGCTGGCGCGGATGTCGCCGTCGCGCGGCCGTGGCAGGTCGATATCGATGATCTCCTTCACCGCGCCCGGCCGCGCCGTCATCACCACCACCCGGTCGGCGAGGAAGATCGCCTCGTCGATCGAGTGGGTGACGAAAATGACCGTCGTGTTGATCTTGCCCCAGATCCGCAGCAGCTCGCCTTGCAGAAGCTCGCGCGTCTGCTGGTCAAGCGCCGCGAACGGCTCATCCATCAGCAACACTTCCGGGTTGCTGGCCAGCGCACGCGCGATCGCCACACGCTGCTGCATGCCGCCGGACAGCTGGTTGGGAAAACGGTCCTCGAAGCCGGCAAGGCCGAACAGCGACAACAGATGGCGGGCCGTCGCCGTGCGCTCAGCCTTGGCCACGCCGCGCACTTCCAGCGCATATTCGATGTTGGCGAGCGCCGTGCGCCAGGGAAACAGCGCATATTGCTGGAAGACATAGCCGGTCTTCGGGTCGGGCCTGGTGATGCGCCGGCCATCGAGCTTGACGTCGCCGCCGGTCGCCTGCGTCAGCCCGCCAATGATGTCGAGCAGCACCGACTTGCCCGAGCCGCTGGGGCCGACCAGCGTGATGAACTCGCCCTTGCGGATCGAGAGGTCAACGCCATCGAGCACGGTGACGCGGTCGGTCGCCTCGCCATCGACGGTGACGAACTGCCCCGGCTTGAGCTGGAAGGTCTTGCTGATGTCGCTGACGACGATACGGTCCATATCTGTCTCCGATCGGTTCACTGCGCCACGCGGATGCGGTGCGTCGGGTCGAATTCCGAGCCGCCGGCCTTGCCGCGCTTCCAGCCGAGCGCGCGGGCATAGGAGCCAAACAGCTGTCGGGCGTCGGCCTGAGCTTCCGTGATGCCGGTCGGCCCTTCGGCGAACTCGGCCACATAGAGCGCGTCGGTCGGGCAGTAGATTTCGCACAGGAAGCAGGTCTGGCAGTCCTCCTGGCGGGCGATCACTGGCACGCCGCTCTCGGTCGCGTCGAAGACGTTGGCCGGGCACACCTTGACGCAGATGTCGCATTCGACACAGCGCGTGGCCGAGACGATCTCGATCATGACGCCAGCTCCGCCAGCCGCTCAGGCGCGCCTGCGATGCGGAACGCATCCACACCGGTGATGACCAGCCGGTGCGCGAAGGCCGGGCTCTTGCCCGGCAAATCGGTGCGGCGATGCATACCGCGGCTCTCGGTGCGGTGCAGCGCTGCGGCCACGGACCAGCGCCCGGCGGCGGCGATCGAAGCTGCCTCTCGGGTACGGACCCTATCCAGCCCGTCGCCTTGCAGATGGTCGCGCACGTCGCGCCAGACACTCTCCAACCGCTCGCCGCTTTTCTCCAGGCCTTCGCCGGTGCGGAAGAAATTCTTGTCGAGCGGCGTCACCTCACTGCGCACCGCCTCGATGACTTCGCCTGCCGAGATGTCGACGCGCGGCGATGATGCAGGACGTAATCCAGCCTGGCCAAGCGACTGCACCTCAGTGCGGAATGCCTTGCCGGTCCGGCGCTTGGCATGGGTCGAAGCGCCCTTGCCCGCCCACCAGCCGCTGGCCAGCGCCCAGGACGAATTGACGGCGCCGCCGCCCGACACCGCACCGGTCATGATCTCGCGGCTGGCCGCGTCGCCGGCGACATAGAGGCCGGGTACGCCGGTGGCGCAATCGTCGGAGACGATGTCTATGCCGCCCGTGCCGCGCACCGTGCCTTCGGCGCGCAGGGTGATGCGGAACAGCTCGCTGAAAGGGTCGATGCCGGCGCGGTCATAGGGCACGAAGCAATTCGGCTGGCCCTGGCGCAGCCAGCCCTGCAGCGCTGGTTCGGCCTGATCGAGCCGCGCGTAGACCGGGCCGTCGATCAGCGCGCGCGCCACTTCCTCCTCGCGGTCGCCGATGCCGTTGCGCAACGGCTCGCCGGTCGGCCCGACGATCGGTGAGCCATCTTCGCGATGGAACGACGCCCAGCGGAACGGCAGCCCCTTGTTCAACGAGGAGCCGTAGGGCGCCAGCGTGTATTTGCCGGTGAACTCCATGCCCGACAGGCTGGCGCCGGCCTCCGCCGCCATCAGATAGCCGTCGCCGGTCAGCCCGGTCGCGCCGAGGATGCGCTCGCGGAAAGCGCAGCCACCGGTCGCCAGCACCACCGCGTTGGCGTCGACGCGCCAATCCTGGCCGATCTGCCTGGCGACACCGGCGGCGCCGACGATGGCATCGCCGTCCGACAAAAGTTCGAGCGCGGGATGATGGTCGAGGACGGTGACGCCGGCCAAAAGCACGCGGCGGCGCATGAAGCGCATGTAGTCCGGGCCGCGCAGATTGGCGATGTAGAGCCGGCCGTCATCCTCGCTCGGGAAGGGATAGCCCCATTCGGAGAGCCTGAGCAGGTTGCGGTAGGCGGTGTCAACGCAGCGCAGCATCCAGCGCGGGTCGGCGAGTTCGCCGGTGCGCTGCCAGCGTCGCTCGACCACGGCATGCCTGTTGTCGCCCGGCGGCACGCACCAGGTGCCGGTGTTGGACGGCGCGGTGGCGCCGCTGGTGCCGAGATAGCCCTTGTCGGCCAGCACCACCTTGGCGCCGGCCTCGGCCGCGGCGACTGCTGCCCAAGCTGCCGACGGACCGCCGCCCAGCACCAGCACGTCGGCCTGGAGCAGCAAGCTGTCGGAAGCGGATTTTTGCGGCTTGGGCATGGAGACCTGGCGAATAAAGTCGAAGCAGGCGCTAGGCCGCGCGGGCCGCGCTGGAAGACCACACCGGCTCGTTGCCCGCGCTCCACTTGATGTTGCAGCCGATCGACGGCGCCTGGCTGGCAGTGGGCCTGCCGCCCTCCAGCACCGTATCGACCGCCGCGCGCAGATCGGCACCCGTCACCGGCTTGCCGTTGCCCGGCCGCGCATCGTCGAACTGGCCGTGATAGGCGAGCCGCCGGTCAGTGCCGAACAGGAAGAAGTCGGGCGTGCAAGCCGCGCCATAGGCTTTCGCCGTCTGCTGCGACGCATCCTTGAGATAGGGGAAGGAATAGCCGAATTTTCCGGCCTCCTCGCCGATGCGGGCGAGCGTCTCCTCCGGATGCGCCTCGTGGTCGTTGGCGTTGATCGCCACCACCTGCAGCCCCTTGCCGGCGTAATCCCTGGCGAAAGCGGCAAGCTGCTCGCGGATCAGCACGACGAACGGGCAGCGGTTGGAGATGAAAGCGACGAGCAAGGCCGGCTTGGCGTCGAAATCGGCAAGGCGGTGCAGCACACCTTGCGCGTCGGGCAGCAGGAAGTCGGCGGCCCTGGTGCCGAGGTCGACCGGATTGGACTCTGTTTTCGGCATCGATGCGCTCCCTTGTGCAACCATTTTCACAGGCCAAGATGCGAGCGCTCCGAGCGCTCGCAGTTAGTCTATGAATTTAGTATAATTATAGGCTGGAGAGCGCATTCACGGTCAACCGCGCGGCTTAGAATATCGTGCCAATGTTTCAGGCCGAGCCGCCAAGTTTGTTCGGGCGGAAGCCGATCCGGAGAAATCCGGACGGACAGCATTTATGAAGCGCAACGGGGTTCGGCGACGAAATTGTACTGCCCAGCCGAACCGTCTTGCGATTTTCGCGACGTCATTCCCCTTCCGGATAGAGCGCTTTCGCCAGGTCGCGGATCGCATCCGATGTGCGCGGGCCGAAGCCGATCATGTAGGCGCCGTCGAGCACGACCAGCGCCTTCTTGGCTGCCGCCGGCGTTGCCGCCAGCGCGCGGTTGCCGAACACCAGCTCGGCCGACGGCCCGCCCTTGCCGTCGCCCATCATCAGGATGACGTCAGGCGCCATCTCGATCAGTTTTTCCTCCGACGCCGCCTTGTAGCCCTGTACGATGTCCATAGGGTTGAGGCCGCCGGCATAGCGGATGATGGCGTCGGCAGAAGTACCCGCGCCGGCAGCGCTCAGACGTACCAGGCCATGGAAGAACACCACCTTCTTGCGCCGCTCCGGCGGAATTTGCGACGCCAGATCCGCGGCAGCCTGAAAGGCGGTGAGCACCTCGGCGGAAACCGCCTTGCCCTTGTCCTCGAGCCCAAGGCTGGCGGCGATCAACGTGATCTTGTGCTCGATGCCTTGCGGGCTGTTGTCCTGCGGGACCAAGACGATCGGAATTGCCAGCGACTTCAGCACCTCGACCGCTTCAGGAGGCCCGCTGTCTTCTGCGGCCAGGATCAGGTCGGGTCGCAGGCTGGCCAGCCCCTCGACCGAAAGCTGGCGGCGGTAGCCGACATTGGGTTTTTGCGCGACTTCAGGCGGATATTTGCTGCCGCGATCAATAGCGACGATTCGCCCGCCGGCGCCCAGCGCGTGGACGATCTCGGTGACGTCGGAACCGAGCGTCACGATCCGGGTCGCCGCGCCCGGCACGACGGTTCGTCCCAGCGCATCGACAACGGTCTCGGCGGCCAGCGCCTTGAAGCCGCAGGAAGGCGCCAGCACCGCCAGTGCCAGAAGCAGCACCGCCGCGATCCTGCCCGGTTGCGACCAGTGGGTCGTCTTGCCTTCGCCTAAACTGCCAACCATGCCGCTGTTCCCGTGCCAGATGCTTCTCGAGGATGGTCGGCTATAAATTTAAAGTTGACTTATGTCATCATGTTTAAATATGTGACCCATGCCCTGACCTGACTGGTTGAGGGATTTTCAATAATGCCAGCCAAGGCCGCTCAGCCACCGCCAGCAGTTTTGCTTTTGCTTGGGGGCTGCATGACAACGACAACAAACACGACATCGATGGCGAGCACGGCGCTCGCCTTCGTGCTCGGCCTCTGCGCCGTGCCTCTTGCCAGCGCGCAGGAACAGGACCGGGAGAAAAAGGCCGCCGCCAAGACCGGCCGCCTG
>NZ_RZRW01000257.1:0-8096 GCF_003998745.1 Mesorhizobium sp. M7A.F.Ca.US.014.04.1.1
GGAGAAAGCAGCGCATCGAAGCCGCCGGCGAGATCGACGGCCAGCGACAGATTGGGGCTGGAAAAATGGTCAAGCGATGCGAGCGGATTGGCGACGCCGTCGAGATCGGGCAGCAACCGCTCGAGCGCGACCAGATCGATGTCCGGGCGTGCCTCGGCGATGGCCGCCAGCACCGATCGGAGGGCCGGCATATCCACCTTGGCCAGCCAGTTCGGGTCCGCGGCGACGAAGTTGCCGTTGGCGTGGCGCCCACCCATGAAGCGGGCGATCCGGAACGGCCCCTTCGAGGCAACCTCCAGCGCCAGCGAAAAAACCGGTTTGCCCTCGGCACTCAGCGTCGCGACGAGCAGGTCCGGTCGTGTCTCGGCCGCCCAGTTCAGGATCCAGGCAGCACTCTGCGCCGGACCAAACAGAGCCGAGCGGCAGAACTCGGCATAGGCCGCCAGTCCGTCCGTGGACGCCACCGAGATCGACAGGCCGGCACGGTCCCGTGGCAAGGCGCGCGACGATGCCTCGGTTGCCGCAAGCCGATTGCCGTCAAATGACGCAGTTGCGTCAACCATACCTCAATCCTTAGGGCGTATTGGTCGCGATTTGGGGGTTCGCATAGGCGCATTCCGTGCTTGGATCAGCCTAGGCGCAAAAGGTGAATGAATGATCGACGGCGGGGAGGCAATCCGGAAACTGGCGCTGAACGTCGCCCGCTATACCGGCCTTGCACCGCTGGCCAAGCCGTTCATCGGCGGCATTGGCGCCATCCTGATGCTGCACCGTGTTACCGCGACGCCGGAAAAGCCGGACGGCGTCAACCGGCATCTGAATATCGCGCCCGGGTTCCTCGATGCCATGATCGCCGACATGAAGGCGCATGGCTATGCCTTCGTCTCCATGGACGAAGCCGTCGAGCGCATCAAGGCGGGCGGCAAAGGCGGTCAGTTTGCCACGATCACCGCCGACGATGCCTATCGCGACAATATGGTCGAGGCGCTGCCGGTGCTGGAGAAGCACGGCGCGCCGATCACCATCTATGTCGCGCCCGGGCTGATCAACGGCACAGCCGACCTGTGGTGGGACGTTGTCGAGGACATCGTCAACGCGCGCGATACCTTGACGCTGACGCGGCCGAAGGGTCCGCTGACGATCGATTGCTCGACCCCCGCGAAGAAGCTGCAGGCCAATGCACGCCTGCACGCCTATCTCACCTCCGAAATCCGCGAGAAGGACCTGCAGGCGGTGTTGCGCGATCTGGCTCGCGCAAATGGCATCGACGCCGACGGTCCGCGCCTGCGCACATTGATGAACTGGGACGAAATCCGCCGCATCGCCGCGCATCCGCTGGTGACGATCGGCGCCCATACGATCAACCACAGCAATCTGAAGCGGCTCTCCGAAGCCGATGCCCGGCACGAGATCGGCGCCGTGCGCGCCATGTTGCTGGCCGAACTGGGCGAAGAGCCCCGCCATTTCGCTTACCCCTATGGCTATGCGAGTGCCGTAGGCTGTCGCGAAGTCGGCTTTGCCCGTGACGCAGGCTACACCTCTGCCGTGACGACGCGCCACGGCGTGCTGCGCGCCGAACATGCCGGGTTCCTGCAGGCTTTGCCGCGGATTTCCGTCAACGGCCGCTATCAGAGCCTCGCCCATATTCGCACCATGCTGTCGGGCGTGACGACGCCGCTCGCCAATGCCGGCAAGATGGTCGTCACCATCTGACGCTGGCGGTTTCGCCTAGCGCTTGGCCCTCGGCTCCAGCATCAGCCATTTGATGATGCCCATTGCCGGCAGCACCCAGACCAGGCCGCTGAGCAGGAAGAACAGGAAATGCACCCACGGACCCGACTCCGACAGCCGGGCGACCGCGAAGATCGATGCGACCAGCGCATAGATGATGACCAGCGCCACCAGCAGAAACATTCCGATCAGCTTTTTCAGGCGCAGGGGCATGGTTGGTCTCCTGATCGAGCATGCCGGAATTTGCACAGGCGGCCTGGCAGGCTCAAGGGGTAACGGCCTCGCATAGGCCTTGAGGCGAGACTGCGCAACCGGTGAGACGCGGCGCGACGGCGTGCCGCGCCGGATGGTCTTGCCAGCACGGGTGCGATGGTCCACCAATCCGCCAAATCAACCTGCCGGGACAAGATCATGGCTGCCATATCAGCTGCCGCGCCATACGTCGCCCGCGACCGCGACCTGCATAACCGGGCGCTGCTGCGCGCCTGGCTCTATGTGGTGCTTCTGGTGCTGTTTGCGCTGGTGCTGGTCGGCGGCGCCACCAGGCTCACCGATTCCGGCCTGTCGATTACGCAGTGGAAGCCGATCCATGGCGTGATCCCGCCGCTCAACGATGCCGAGTGGCAAGAGGAATTCCAGCTCTACCAGCAGATCCCGCAATATGCCGAGCTCAACAAGGGCATGGGCATCGAAGCGTTCAAATCGATCTTCTGGTGGGAATGGGCGCATCGCATCCTGGCGCGCAGCGTCGGCCTGGTCTTCGCCTTGCCGCTGCTGTTTTTCTGGGCAACGCGCCGCATCGAGCGCGGCCTGGGTCGGAAACTCGTGGGCATTCTGCTGCTTGGCGGCCTGCAAGGCGCCATCGGCTGGTGGATGGTGGCCTCTGGCCTGGTCGACCGGGTCTCCGTCAGCCAGTACCGCCTGGCGACCCACCTGACCCTTGCCGCACTGATCTTCACCGCCACCATGGTGGTCGCGCGCGGGTTGGCGCCGCATTCCGAGCCTGCCGCCGATAGGTCGACGCAGAGGCTGGCCGGCTTCATCGTGCTGCTGGCGCTGATCCAGATCTATCTCGGCGGCCTGGTCGCCGGGCTCGATGCGGGTCTGAGCTACAACACCTGGCCGCTGATGGACGGCAAGATCATTCCCGGCGATCTGCTGATCCTCGAGCCGGCATGGCGCAACTTCTTCGAGAGCCCGAAGACGGTGCAGTTCGTCCATCGGCTTGGCGCTTACACGGTATTCGTCGTGGCCTTGTGGCACATGATCGCCACGCGCCGGCGGCTGCCAGGCTCGACGCATGCGCGCCGCGCGACGCTGCTGTTTCTACTGGTGCTGGTGCAGGCCTCGATCGGCGTCGGCACGCTGCTCATGCATGTGCCGTTGCATATGGCGCTGACCCATCAGGGATTTGCGCTGATCGTGCTGGGCTTTGCAGCAGCCCATTGGCGCGGCACCAAGGGCGCCTATCCCTTGCCGACGGGAATAGCGCTCAGGGGCTGATCCCGAGCCGATCTACTGGGTCGGATCAGAAGCTTGCCCGCACCGCCCGGATCGCCTTGACGATCGACAATTCGCGATTCTCCTCGACCGCATTGTCGTCCTCGTGATGCCAGGACGCCGACAGGCATCCATAGGCAATGGCATGATCGAGGATAGCGGTCGGTGTCTGGCTCAGTGTTCTGGCAAAGATCTCGGCCATATCAGCGATCCGCTTCGGATCGAGGCAGAGATCGTCCCGGTCGAGCGGGTTGTAGAACATGTTCGCCGCGTCGAAGCCGGGATCGCCGAGCACGCCCTTCGGATCGATCGCCAGCCAGCCGCGCGGCCCGTGCAGGATGTTTTCGTGATGCAGATCGCCATGCAGGGGCCTGATGTCGTGCGGATCGGCCAGCAGCCGCTCGGCGATGACGGCTGCCTCGACATAGAGGCTGTCAAGGCCGGCGTCGCGATCGGTATTCGCCTTGTCGAACAGGCTGGCGAAGCGTTCCCGGAGCGGCTGAAGCTCGGGCGGGTAGGGGGCTTTCCCCCGTGAAAACAGTTTTGCCATCAGCTCCGCCGCGATTGCGGTCGCGGCAAAGTCGCCCTGTTCGTCGAGAACCTGCTGCAGCAGGGTTTCACCGGCATATTCGAGCAGCATGCTGTGGCCGTCGCGGCCGAGCAGACGCACCGCGCCTTCGCCGCGCCGCCAGGCGAGATAGTGCTCTCCGCGCAACTCGTCGGCGACGTCATCGAAAGGCTTCAGCGCCTTGACGATCGCCGGCGATCCGTCTTCGCGCAAAACCTTCCAGATGCGGCTCGAAAAGGTCTCGGCAACGAGTTCGGGCGCGCTGACTTTCCAGCGCGCCGGAAAGGCTGGCGTGTCCATCAGAGGCCGAGCATCAGATCCATGTTCTGGACGGCGGCACCCGAGGCGCCCTTGCCGAGATTGTCGTAGACCGCCAGCAGCAGGGCCTGCGCCCGTTTGTCGTTGGCGAAGACATAGACCTTCATCCGGTTGGTGCCGTTGTAGATCTCCGGATCGATCTCCGGCATGCGCTCCGAATGCGCATAGGGCGCCACCTCGACCACACCGCCCTTGATGGCGGCGAAATGGTCGGCAATCGCCGCATGCAGCTCCGCACCGGTCGGCACATGGTCGAGGCCGCCGAGTTGCAATGGCACCACGGTGATCATGCCTTGCGCGAAATTGCCGACCGCCGGCTGCATGATCGGATCATGCGACAGCCTTGCATAGGCCCTCAATTCCGGCACGTGCTTGTGCTGCAGGGTGAGGCCGTAAGGCAGGAATTCCGAGGCGTCCTCGCCCTTGGCGACGTAGTCCTCGATCATCGGCCGTCCGCCGCCGGAATAGCCCGAAATGCCGTTGACGGTGATCGGAAAATCGGCCGGCAGCAGGCCTGCTGTGACCAGCGGCCGCAGCGTCGCGATCGGTCCCTGCGGCCAGCAGCCTGGGTTGGCGACGCGCTTTGCCGAGGCAATCGCCTTTGCCTGGTCCTTGTCCATCTCGGCGAAACCATACGCCCAGCCCTCCGCCACGCGATGCGCGGTCGACGCATCGATGACCCTGGTGGTGTCGTTGGCGATCAGCGAGACGCTTTCCTTCGCCGCGTCGTCGGGCAGGCACAGGATAGCGACATCGGCGGCATTGAGGAACTCGGCACGTGCCGCCGTTTCCTTGCGACGCTCGGTGGGGATGGAAATGATCTCCAGATCACCGCGCTCGGCAAGCAGCGCCCTGATCTGCAGGCCGGTGGTGCCGTGTTCGCCGTCGATGAAGATTTTCGGTTTCATGGGTTGTTCAAATTCCCTGAGTTTTCAAGACTATATGCCCTGACCCTGAATCACTGCGGCACCATTGTGATTGCCGTTGTTCAGCTCTTCAAGCCGGGCTTTCCGTTCAGCAAGCAGACCGAGATATTGCATGGCCACCATCGAGCCGGCGATTGCCGTTATATCGGCGTGATCATAGGCCGGCGCAACCTCTACGACATCGGCGCCGACAATATCGATCTGGTTGAGCTGGCGCAGAGTCGACAGGATCTTGGCCGAGGACGGGCCGCCGGCAACCGGCGTGCCTGTGCCGGGCGCATAGGCCGGATCGAGGCAGTCGATGTCGAAGGTGAGATAGGTCTTCTTGCCGCCGGTGCGGTCGACAATGGCGTAGGCAATGTCGGACGCCCGCATCTCCTCGATTTCATGGCCATGGAGGATCTTGATGCCGAACGTGTCGGGCGCATGGGTGCGGATGCCGATCTGGATCGACCGGTCGGGATCGATGATGCCTTCCTTGACGGCGCGACCGACGAAGGAGCCGTGGTCGATGCGCTTGCCGTCGTCCGGCCAGGTGTCCTGGTGGGCGTCGAACTGCACCAAAGCGAGCGGACCATGGATGGCGGCATGCGCCTTGAGCAGTGGCCAGGTGACGAAATGATCGCCGCCGAGCGTCAACAGGAAGGCGCCTGATTTGAGGATCTTCGCCGCTTCGCGCTCGATCGTGCCGGGCGTCTTCTGATGGTTGCCCGAATCGAGCAGGCAATCGCCATAGTCGACGACCGCCAGATGCTCGAACAGATCGCGTGAAAAGGGATATTGCGGGTCGTTGTCGAGGATCGCCGAGGCACGGCGGATCGCCTGCGGCCCGAAGCGGGCGCCAGGCCGGTTGGTGACGGCGGCATCGAAGGGAATACCCCACACCACCGCATCCGCGCCCTTCACGTCCTTGGTGTATTTGCGCCGCATGAACGACAGCGCGCCGGAATAGGTCGGCTCGAACGCGGCGCCCGTTTTGGAACGGGCGGTGAAGGCGTTGTCGATGGTGTGGTTCGCCATTACGGATCCTCGTTTTTCATCGGGTTGCAACAACTACAGAACCGGCACGGAAGATGCCAGTCATAGCTTGGCGAGACGGAATGGCGCTGCCCGAGTGCCACGGCAAGACAGGATTGTATCATCATGACGCAGACCGCGTTTCTCAACCCCACCCGTGCCGCGGCGTCGACCCACACCGGCACGGTCGCCGGCGAACGCTTCCTGGTCCTCGATTCGTGGCGCGGCATCTGCGCGCTTCTGGTGGCGCTGTTTCACTTTCCTACCGGTTCGACGATTTCGCAAAGCGCCTTCATCGGTTCGTCCTACCTGTTCGTCGATTTCTTCTTCGTCCTTTCCGGCTTCGTCATCGCCAGCAGCTACGGCGATCGGCTCAACCAACCGGGACAGGTCGCGCGTTTCGCCCTGGTCCGTTTCGGCCGCATCTACCCGCTGCATCTGCTCATGCTTGCCGCCTTCGCCGGTTTCGAGCTGCTGCGGCTGATGCTGCCGCAATTGCACGGCACGGGGGCTGCCCCCTTCACCGGCGGCTTCGACCTCAACAGCCTGCTTGCCAATCTCCTTCTGCTGCAGGGTGTCGGCTTCGAGGATCAATTGACCTGGAATGCGCCGAGCTGGAGCATTTCGGCCGAGTTCTTCGCCTATCTCCTGTTTGCCGGCGTGGTCTTCGTCGCCGGCGTGCGCGCCTGGATATGGTTCGTCGCGGCCGCCGTCACCGCGCCGCTGTTCCTGCTCGGCTTCTCGACCCATCATATGGATGTGTCCTTCGATTTCGGCTTCATCCGTTGCCTGTACGGCTTCTCGCTCGGCGCCTTGCTGGCCTGGTTTCAGCATGATTCCATTGCAGGGGCGCGACAGGCTCTCGCCAGGGGCGGCCCGCGGATGGACTGGACCCTTGCCGAAATCGTCATGGTGGCCGTCATCGTGCTTTTCGTTTCGCTGGCGGGCGACAATGACTTCGGCATCGCGGCACCCCTGGTGTTCGCGCTGGCGCTGTTTCTGTTCGCCCATGAGGGTGGCTGGATCAGCGCCTTGCTCAGAGCCCCGTTCATGCTGACGCTCGGCGCGCTGTCCTATTCGATCTACATGGTCCACATCTTCGTCCAGGCGCGCCTGATCAACGTCGCGGGGCTCGTCGAGCGCAAGCTCGGCCTTGGCCTGATCGGCGACTTCATGCTGCGCGGCCAGCCTGCCACCGGCTTCGGTGCCGGCTGGACGGGGGCGGTGGCGATCGTCGTCATGCTCGCCGCTACCATTGCCGCCTCCTGGATCACCTGGCGTTTTGTCGAGATGCCGGCCATGGCGTGGTTCCGCAGGCTCTCGAAACGCATCTGACGCACCTGCTGCGAGTATTCCGCTAGCCGGCTTCGTTCACCCAGATGTCACGGGCGTCGCCTATCCGGGTGTCGATCCGGCAAGGAGCGATTCTCGATGCGGACCATCTGGCTGAGTTTTCTGCTTTACACGGCCGTGGCAGCCGCCTCTGGCCAGGCCTTGGCCGGCGAGACCCGCGCCAGACAGATCCTCGACCGCTTCGAGCATGCCAACCAATGGCGCGATCACGTCATGGTGGCTGCGCATCGCGCCGGCAGCATGCAGGCCGGCAAGACGCTCTACGCGGAAAATTCGATTGCCGCCGTGGAGGGCTCGATCGCCATGGGCGCCGAAATCGTCGAGGTCGACATCAGGCGCTCGAAGGACGGCGAGTTCGTCGTCATGCATGACAGCTGGCTCGACCGCACCACGACCTGCAAGGGCGAGGTGGTCATGTACACGCTGGCCGAACTGAAGACATGCCGGCTGGTGGTCGAGGGCACCGGTGCGGCGACAAGTGAAACAGTCTCGACGCTGCACGAGATGCTGATGGCGACCAGAAACCGCATCCTCATCAACCTCGACAACAAGCTCGACGTCGGCGCCCTCCCGGGCATGATTGCGGTCGCTCGCGGTCTCGGCATGGCCGAACAGGTCATCGTCAAGGAGAACCTGTGGAATTCACAACGGATTTCCACGGTCAAGGCCGCCATGGAGACCAT
>NZ_RZRW01000258.1:0-8094 GCF_003998745.1 Mesorhizobium sp. M7A.F.Ca.US.014.04.1.1
GCCGTAGGCAGCGGCGCGCGCAAAATAATCCTTGGCGTTGCCCGGGCCGCCGACTTCGGCGGCACGGCCGAGCCAGTAATACGCGCGCGACAGCGTCATCGGCCCTTGGGCAAGGTCGGCGATGCGAGCGAAATGCGTTGCGGCAAGCTTGGGGTCGTTCAGGCCGCGCAACGCGTACCAGCCGGCATGGAATTCGGCGTCGGCCGCATTGGTGGCACTTTCGGCAGCGTGTGTAGCGACGATCTTGTACGCGGCCTTCATGTCGCCCTGGTCGACCAGTTCACGCGACAGCACCCGGCGCTCGACCCACCAGGCATCCGGATCGACCAGAGCTTCGCGATCGGTCGGTGCCTGCATCACAATGGCTGCAGCGCCGGCAAAATCCTCCTGCTTGCGCAAATATTCGGCCTGCGCGAAGAAGTAGCCGGCCGAACGTTGCATTGCCGGCACGGCCTTCAGCAGCTTGGGCGCGTTCTTGTCGCCTTTGTCGGCCGCCGCCCATGCATCGGCGAGCTGCTGGGCGCCGGCGAGGCCGGCGACGCGCAGCGCGGAATTCGCGCGGTCGGCATAGAACATGCGCTCCATGCGAAAGCGGTGGTCCGCGGCCGGGATCAGGCTGCCGAATTCCTTGATCAGCGCCGCCTCGTCCTTGGCCTCCAGGATCGCGGTGCGCCAGAAGGGCGACAGCACGGAACGCGCCGCCTTGGTATTGCTGGACGCCACATAGGCGCGGGCGAGAACCATCACGCCTTCGAATGTCTGCGGCTGGCTGCCATCGAACGCCCTGATGACGATGTCGGGGGCAGGGTTCTCTCGATAGAGCGCGCGCTCGCTGTTCTTGCGCAGGGCTACGGTCCCCGGCCAGTTGGGCAGCATCTTGGCCGCAGCAGTGATATCGTCGCTCGGAACCTTGTCGCCGCCATAAAGCGCGATCGCCCAGGCAAGGATATGCTGGTCGAGCGACTGCGCCGGAAGGGCATCGCGCACGCCACGAGCGCGGAGACTATCACCCCGCGCCAACGCATCCAGTCCGCTTTTCAGAGGGGCGACGTCGGGCAAGGGCGCCTGTCGCGTTCTGTCCTGCAGGTCTGGCAGCGCAATTGCCGCGCCTGGAATCGGAATGGCTGAGGTGACCCGTGCGTCCACGCTGCCGCTGATCGCCATGCCCGGCATCAGCGCGAGCGCGGCGCCAAGCAGCGCGAGAAGGTGAGGCCGACCGCCCGGCATGATCCCTAAATCTTTCCTTGTCCTGGCATTCCACAAGCTGGCGAAGATGCCTCGAAGCCTAAACTTAGGTCGTGAAGAGCCCGTAAACAAAGAGTTAGCGAGGCCGTTCGAATTGCGCTTGCTGGCACCATGGCAATGCTTGCCGCGCAACCATGTCGAGACTATGGTGCGCCGCTTCGCTTTCGGTTAGAAGGCGCGACCACAAACACCGACACAAAACACCAGAAGTGCCAAGGAGTTGGACGATATGCTGAGAGGCTCGCTTACTGCGCTCGTGACACCGTTCGAAAAGAGCGGGCGTTTCGACGAGAAAGCCTTTCGCGCATTCGTCGAATGGCAACTCGCGGAGGGCACGACGGGCCTGGTGCCGGTCGGCACCACCGGCGAGTCGCCGACACTGTCGCATGACGAGCACCGCCAGGTCGTCAAGGTATGCATCGAGGTGGCCAAGGGACGAGTTCCGGTCGTCGCCGGCGCTGGTTCCAACAACACCGAGGAAGCCGTCGGGCTCGTGCAGTATGCCGAGAAGGCCGGCGCCGATGCCGCCCTGGTCGTCACGCCTTATTATAACAGGCCGACGCAGCGCGGCCTGTATGAGCACTTCGCGGCGGTCGCCAGGGCGACCAAGCTGCCGATCATCATCTACAACATCCCGCCGCGCTCGGTCATCGACATGATGCCGGACACGATGGGCCGGCTCGTGCACGACTTCAAGAACATCGTCGGTGTCAAGGATGCCACCGGCAAGGTCGAACGGGTTTCCGAGCAGCGTGCCACGTGCGGCAAGGATTTCATCCAGCTTTCGGGCGAAGATGCTTCGGCGCTTGGATTCAACGCGCATGGCGGCGTCGGCTGTATTTCGGTGACGTCGAACGTCGCGCCGCGGCTGTGCGCCGAATTCCAGGAGGCAACGCTTGCCGGCGACAGCGCCAAGGCGCTGGATCTGCAGGATCGCCTGCTGCCGCTGCACAAGGCGATCTTCATCGAGCCTGGCGTTTCCGGCGCCAAATACGCGCTGTCGAAGCTAGGCAAGGTCGAAAACGTGCTGCGCTCGCCGTTGGTGACGATCGAACAGTCGACTGCCGACAAGATCGATGCGGCTATGAAGCACGCCGGCTTGATTAATTAGGGATGAGGCGCCACCTCTCCGCATCATGAATCAAGTCAGAAAAGCCGATCCCAACAACAAGACCGTTTCGGAAAACCGCAAGGCGCGGTTTTCCTATGAGGTGCTCGACACGGTCGAGGCCGGTCTGGTGCTGACCGGCACCGAGGTCAAGTCGCTGCGCCAGGGCCAGGCCAACATCCAGGACAGCTACGCCTCGGTCGAAGGCGGCGAGATCTGGCTGATCAATTCCTATCTGCCGGAATATCTGCAGGCCAACCGCTTCAACCACGAGCCCAGGCGGCGCCGCAAGCTGCTGCTCAACAAGCGCGAAATGGCGAAACTGTCGCAAAGCGTCGACCGCGAAGGCATGACGCTTGTGCCGCTGAAAATCTATTTCAACGACCAGGGCCGCGCCAAGCTGCTGCTCGCTGTCGGCCGCGGCAAGAAACTGCACGACAAGCGCGAGAGCGAGAAGCAGCGCGATTGGTCGCGCGAGAAGGGCCGGCTGTTAAAAGAGCGTGGGTAGGCTGGGGCCATTCGCTTGAAGAACCGAATTGTTCTCTTTGGTCTGGCCAGTCTGGTCTTGGTATGTTTCGTCGCAGCAGGCGGCTACATCTATTTCAAGGCATTCTCGCCGGACCGCGACAAATATCCGCTCAGGGGCATCGACGTTTCCCATCATCAGGGCCGGATCGACTGGCCGCGTGTCGCCGCCGACGATGTCGCCTTCGCAGTCATCAAGGCGACCGAAGGCGGCGATCATGTCGACGATGCCTTCGCGAAGAATCTGGAAGAGGCCCGCGCCGCCGGTCTCGCCGTCGGCGCCTATCACTTTTTCACCTTTTGCCGACCTGGCGCCGACCAGGCGAAGAATTTCATCTCGGTTGTGCCGCACGACCAGCCGCTGCTGCCGCCGGTCGTCGACATCGAATTCGGCGGCAACTGCCCGCAGCGGCCGACGCCCGAACAATTGAACGCCGAACTGGCCGCGTTCCTCGCTCCAGTCGAGGCGACGTTCGGCAAGCCTGCGATCGTCTATCTGACCGATGAGGCAGCGCAGACCTATGCAGGGCGCATTGCTGCCCGTCCGCTCTGGCTCCGCTCGTTGCTCCTGGAGCCGGACCGCGACGACTGGGTCTACTGGCAGTACCACAACAGGGGTCGCGTCGACGGCATCAATGGCGATGTCGATATGAATGTGCTGAAGGGTGGGCCGGCGGTGCTGGCTGCACTGTTTGCGCCATCAAGCTGATCCGCTGGCGCCCGACTCTATTTCTGCAGGAACGCCGCTATCTGGCTGAAAACGCTAACGAACATCGCTTCGGTCAGCACACCGGTGTTGGTGTTGTAGCGCGAGCAATGATAGCTCGAAAACATCGTGATGCTGCCGGCCGGCAGCTGCCCGCCATGCTTGAACGGATAGGCGGCGACACGCCCGCCCAATGCCCGCACCGTCGACTGGTGCGCGATCGATCCCAGTGCCAGCACGGCGCGCAGGTTCGGGAACCTGGCGATCGTCGGCACCAGGAATGTCCGGCAGGTGGCAATCTCAGCGCCCACCGGCTTGTTCTCCGGCGGCACGCAGCGCACCGCGTTGGTGATCGCGGTGCCGACCAGCTCCAATCCGTCATCTGGCCGCGCCTTGAACTCTCCGCGCGCAAAACCGTGCGAAATCATCGTCGAGTAGAGCATGTCGCCGGCATAGTCGCCGGTGAACGGGCGGCCCGTTCGATTGGCACCGCGCAGGCCAGGCGCCAGCCCGACGATCAGCAACTGAACCGCCGCGTCACCCTCGGGTGGTAAAAAAGTCGGCACCGGCGCATTGAACCAGGACGGCTCGCGCTGCCGCCACTCGGCGATGAAGTCATGCAGCCTTGGGCAGAGCGGGCAATCGCGGCCGGGTTCGGAGGCGGAAAGCACGGTCAAGGCGACCGGCCTCAATAATCGTCCTCGTCGACTTCGGCCGGCTCGGGCCTGCGCACCGGGCGCTCGGACGGGTCACGGCCAACCTCGTTCTTCAGCGTCGTCAGGTCGATGAAATGGTCGGCCTGGCGGCGCAGATCGTCGGAGATCATCGGCGGCTGCGAGGCCATGGTCGAGACGATCGATACCTTGCGGCCACGCCGCTGCAATGCCTCGACCAATGTGCGGAAATCGCCGTCGCCGGAAAAGATGACGTAGTGGTCGACGACATCGGCGAGTTCCAGCGCATCGACGGTGAGCTCGATGTCCATATTGCCCTTGATCTTGCGGCGGCCGGTCGAGTCGGTGAATTCCTTGGCCGGCTTGGTGACCACCTTGAAGCCATTATAGTCGAGCCAGTCGATCAGCGGACGGATCGAGGAGTATTCCTGATCCTCGACCAGCGCCGTGTAATAATAGGCGCGCAGCAGATAGCCGCGCTTCTGGAAGCTCGACAGAAGCTTGCGGTAGTCGATGTCGAAGCCGAGCGCGCGCGACGTCGCGTAGAGATTGGCGCCGTCGATGAATAGGGCGATTTTTTCACGAGGGTCGAACATGGAAAATATTCCTTCTCGAAATAAACACCCGTCTAAACCAAATGCGATAGCGTTCGGTCAGGCTCATAATAAACCGGCTGACCTCTATGCCATCCGAGATAGCGCCAGTTTCGCGGCAATCCAAGGGCGCGTGCGGCACTGCAAGCAATTGTGATCGGGACACCGAACACATAGCACAGACTGGTTTTGCCAAATCGGGTGTTTGAACCAAGGTTTGGGCGCCATGCAACCCAGCCATTGCCATGATGCTTGTATTTTGGCGGCGTTCGGGTTATGGACCGAGCCTGTTTTCCATCAAATCCATCGCATGAAAGGGGCAATCCATGGCCCGCGTAACCGTTGAAGATTGCATCGACAAGGTCGACAACCGCTTCGAGCTGGTGCTCCTTGCCGGCCATCGTGCCCGGCAGATCAGCCAGGGCGCGCCGATCACAGTGCCGCGTGACAACGACAAGAATCCGGTTGTGGCGCTGCGCGAGATCGCCGATGAGACGCTGTCGCCCGACGACCTCAAGGAAGATCTGATCCATTCGCTGCAGAAGCATGTCGAGGTCGACGAGCCCGAGGCCGATGGCGAGGCGATTGCCGATCAGACCGGCACCGCCGTTGCCGCCACCGACGCCGACGACGCCGAGGAGAACATCACCTTCGACCGGATGACCGAGGAAGACCTCCTGGCCGGCATCGAGGGCCTGGTGCCGCCGGAAAAGAGCGACGACTACTAAGCCAGCGTTCTGGACCTGCCTGGAATACGTTTCCGGCACTTCCGTCCAGTCAGTTTCGTGGCTATCTATGGGATGCGCCGTACGCTAGTGCGGCGCATCAATCATTTCAGCACCGCGAGATTCCGCCCATGATGCGTCAGTATGAGCTTGTCGAGCGCGTCCAGCGCTACAAGCCTGACGTCAACGAGGCGTTGCTCAACAAGGCCTATGTCTATGCCATGCAGAAGCATGGCCACCAGAAGCGCGCTTCCGGCGATCCGTATTTCTCGCATCCGCTCGAAGTCGCCGCCATCCTCACCGAAATGCATATGGACGAGGCGACGATCGCGGTCGCCCTGCTGCACGACACCATCGAGGACACGACCGCCACGCGGGCCGAGATCGACGATCTGTTCGGCCCCGAAATGGGCAAGCTGGTCGAGGGCCTGACCAAGTTGAAGAAGCTCGATCTGGTCTCGAAGAAGGCCGAGCAGGCGGAAAACCTGAGAAAGCTTCTGCTGGCGATTTCGGAAGATGTCCGCGTGCTGCTGGTCAAGCTCGCCGATCGTTTGCACAATATGCGCACCCTCGACCACATGCCGGAGGCCAAGCGCCTGCGCATCGCCGAGGAGACGATGGATATCTACGCACCGCTGGCCGGGCGCATGGGCATGCAAGGCATGCGTGAAGAGCTGGAGGAGATCGCCTTCCGCTTCATTAATCCTGAAGCCTATCGCGCCGTCACCGCACGGCTTGCCGAAATCTTCGAACGCAACAAGGGCGTGCTGACGGACATCGAAAAGGCACTGTCCACGTTGTTCGAGAAGCATGCGATCAACGCCAGCGTAAAGAGCCGGCAGAAGAAGCCGTGGTCGGTGTTCCGCAAGATGGAGGCCAAGGCGCTGTCCTTCGAGCAGCTCTCTGACATCTTCGGCTTTCGCGTCGTCGTCGACACGGTCGAGGACTGCTACCGGGCGCTTGGCGCCATCCACACCGCGTGGTCGATGGTGCCGGGTCGCTTCAAGGACTACATCTCGACGCCGAAACAGAACGACTACCGCTCGATCCACACCACCATTGTCGGCCCGTCGCGCCAGCGTGTCGAGCTGCAGATCCGTACCCGAGAGATGAACAAGATCGCCGAATACGGCGTCGCCGCCCATTCGATCTACAAGGATACCGGCGGCAAGACGAATGGCGCCGCCCACGCGATTTCAAAGGAAACCAACGCCTACGCCTGGCTGCGCCGCACCATCGAGCAGCTTGCCGAAGGCGACAACCCTGAGGATTTCCTCGAAAATACCAAGCTGGAACTGTTCCAGGACCAGGTGTTCTGCTTCACCCCGAAAGGCATGTTGATTGCGCTGCCGCGCGGCGCGACACCGATCGACTTCGCCTATGCGGTGCACACCGATGTCGGCGACACCTGCGTCGGTGCCAAGGTCAACGGCCGCATCATGCCGCTGATGACGGAACTGAAGAACGGCGACGAGGTCGAGATCATCCGCTCCAAGGCGCAGGTGCCGCCGGCGGCGTGGGAATCGGTCGTCGTCACCGGCAAGGCGCGCTCGGCCATCCGCCGTGCCACCAAGAACGCCATCCGCAAGCAATATTCGGGTCTTGGCATCCGCATCCTGGAACGCGCCTTCGAGCGTGCCGGCAAGACCTTCACCAAGGAGAGCCTGAAGCAGGTGCTGCACAGGTTGGCGCGCAAGGACATCGAGGATGTGCTGGCCTCTGTCGGGCGTGGCGAGCTCGCCTCCACTGATGTCATGAAGGCGGTATTCCCCGACTACAAGGATGAGCGCGTCACCACGGCCGTCCCCAAGCCGCGAGAGGAGGGCTGGTCGAAGATCCGCAATGCCGCCGGCATGCTGTTCCAGATTCCGGGTCGTGCCGCGCGCAAGGACAAGGACCAGCCGCGCGATGGAGCCGTGCCGATCCGCGGCGTGCGCGGCGATCTGCCGGTGCGCTTCGCGCCGGAAGGGGCAGTCCCTGGCGATCGCATCGTCGGCATCGTCCAGCCGGGCACCGGCATCACTATCTATCCGATCCAGTCGCCAGCGCTGCAGGCGTTCGATGACCAGCCCGAGCGCTGGATCGACGTGCGCTGGGACATCGATGAGCGCACCAAGGAACGCTTTCCGGCGCGCGTATCGGTCACCGCCATCAACGCGCCGGGGTCACTCGCCGATATAGCGCAGGTGGTTGCCTCGAACGACGCCAACATCCATACGCTGTCGATGGTGCGCACTGCGCCCGACTTCACCGAAATGCTGATCGATCTCGAAGTCTGGGATCTCAAGCACCTCAACCGGCTGCTATCGCAGCTCAAGGACAATTCGAGCGTCAGCGACGCAAGACGCGTCAATGGCTAGACCATGCTCCGGTTTCGGACAACATCATGGTCAATCAAAAAGAGGCAGACATGAACACCGATGAAGTGCTGGGCATTTTCCGCGAGGCGGGTGCTGTTCTGGAAGGGCATTTCATTTTGACCTCGGGCCCGCGCAGTCCGGTCTTCCTGCAGAAAGCG
>NZ_RZRW01000259.1:0-8088 GCF_003998745.1 Mesorhizobium sp. M7A.F.Ca.US.014.04.1.1
CCAGCCATAGACCGGGAAGCGGCGGCGGAGGCGGCGAACAGGCGTGGGGTTCAACTGGAGCCCGCTTTGTTCTGGGCCCGCCGCTGCATGGCGAGCCTTGCGACCTGGATATAGCCCCGGTCGCGTGCCGGATCGCGGCCGTAGGAAAGGCTGCCCGGACGGATGCGGCGCAATGCAAGCACGTCGTCGAGCATGGCAAGTACAAAGCCTGCCTCACGAACCCGGGCGATCCAGTCGATCATCTCGCCGCGACCGCCTGGTGGGTCGATGATGGGACCGACGCTCTGCACCACCTCCTGGCGGATCATCATCGTCGTGCGCGACCAGCCCGCTCCACTGGCCGCATCGGGCAAATCGGGGCTGTCGCCGCGAAACGTCCGCCAGTGCGTAAAGACGCCCGCTGTCCCGGGATGACGGCCGAGATAGGCCAGTTGCTGTTCGATCTTGTCCGGCAGCCACAAATCGTCGGCATCGAGCGTCGCGATGAGCGGCGTCGAGAGTGCCGCAATGCCACGGGTCGTTGCGCTGCCGGGTCCGGCATTGTCCTGTCGCAGCACCGTCACCGGCAGGTTCATCGCATCGATCACCGCGGCCGTATCGTCGGTCGAACCGTCATCGACCACGACGATGGCCTCCGCTTTTGCCGTCTGGGCCAGAACGGAGTTCAGGGCAGCGCCTATGGTGGCGGCCGCGTTGAAAGCCGGAATGACGACGCCGTAGCCTGCCATCAAAGGAACCGCCACTGCGCGAGATCCTTGAAGTCGAAGATCCCCTCCACCCGGCGCAAGCTGGGATCGGCCTTGCGACGCTTCATCGACTTGTGAATGGCGCGCATGAACTCGCGAAAGGGCACATCGGCTTCCTTGGTCATGTTGCCGGGATGACGCCTGTAATAGAGAGCCACCGTATCGGGCATAACGTATTTTGCCTGGCTCTCAAAGATACGCAACAGATAGTCGGTGTCCTCGGCCTGTTTGAAATCCTCGTCGAAACCACCGGTGCGCTCGATGAGGTCTCGCGCGAAGATCCCGGCGGACAGGTGGATCCCTCGCACGGTGATGGAGTGGCTGTCGGCGGCCGGTTCCAGTGTCTCGCCATCTATCTTGTCGACCAGCGTCATGCGCGAATAGGTCAGCTCGAGGCCAGGATCCTCTTCGAAGCAGGCGAGATCCGCCTTGAAGCGGCCTATCGGGGAGATGTCGTCCGAATCGAGAAACGACACCAGACGCGTCTGCGGCAGCAACTGCTTCAGCCCGGCATTGCGCGCCTTGGTGACCCCGCCATTGATCTGCTGGAAAAGACGAATGCATGGGGCCTCGTCGATCAACGACCGTACGACGGCTGCCGAGCCATCGGTCGACCCGTCGTCGATGACGATGATGTCGAGATCGATGTCTTCGCGCTGCCTGAGCAACGAGCGCAGCGCCAGGCCAACGAATTGTTCGCGATTGTAGACCGGCATGATGACGCTCAGCCTCATCGGCGTCTCCAGCAGCGTTGCGGGCTTGGCTGATCCGAGCCGATTGTCTCGAGCATCATGGCATCCGCCAATCGGCGGGACTCTTCAATTCGAAGATGCCCTGGACCTCTCGCCGTGACGGATCGGCCTTGCGCCGCCGCATCGACTTGTGGATTGCACGCAAGTGGTTGCGGACCCTGCCGCTATGTTCCTTGGTGACATTTCCGGCGTGGCGTCGGTAGTAGATCGCGACGGTGTTCGGCAATTCGTAGCGCGGACCGGTTTCGAAGACTCGCAACAGATAATCCGTGTCCTCGGACTGCTCAAAGTCCTCGTCGAAATGGCCGATGCGATCGACAAGCGTTCGACTGAAGAGAGCGGTGCTCAGCGAAATTCCGCGAAGCGTCATGGTACAGCAGTCCGCCTCCGGCTCGAGCTTCTCGTCGTCGATCCGGTCGACCAGCGTCATCAGCGAATAGGTTAGCTCAAGCCCGGAGGTAGCCTCGAAGCGGGCGAGATCGGCCTTGAACCGTCCGGCCAGCGAGATGTCGTCAGAATCCAGGAATGACACGAACTCCGCATCCGGCGGCAGTTGCCGCAGCCCGGCGTTGCGCGCCCTGGCCACGCCCATGTTCGATTGCTGGAAGAGTCGGATGCAGGGGTTTTCGCCCATCATCGAGCGTACGGCCTCAGCAGAGCCGTCGGTCGAACCGTCGTCGATGACGATGATGTCGAGATCGGCGGCGTCCCGCTGCCGCACCAGCGAGCGCAATGCCGAAACGACATAGCGTTCACGGTTATAGACGGGCATTATCACGCTCAGTTTCACGAAGCGCCCCGCACAAGAAAGTCCGCAATCGTGCCGGCTATCTCCTGTGGCTGCGTCCCCAGCGACAGACGATAGCATGGCAGCAGGCGGGTCAGGTCGCTGAAGAAGCGAAAGCCGCTCTCCCGCTCGCCCGGCATCTGCGCTATGCCGGACGGCGCCAAGGCAATCATGGCATCCCTCCGCGACACCGGCACGATCGAACTTGCCCCGCCTCCGCCGATATGTGGCACCAGCAGCGCAACGATGTCCAGGGTTTCAGGCACCGGCCGGGGCGCGATGTCATGAATGTGAAAAGCATATTTGCCTTGCCAGTTGAGCGGGCTATGAGCTGGCAGCCGGTGATCCAGCCCAAGTCGCGCGAATCCCTGGGGATCCTGCTTGAGTGTTGAAAACAACGGGCGGGCAGTCACGCCGTTGGAGAGGTCGACCAGCACATAATCGTCGCCGACGCTGTCCAGCCCGTGGAGGAGGCCGGCGGCGACGGTCCCGGATTTCCCGGCGCCGCCCGCGCCGGCCAGCAGTACGCCCCTGCCTTTGGTGCCGAGCGTCCCCGCATGGGCCAGCCGCATGCCACGTGCCGCATATTCCCAATGGAGGAAGGGGCGCAGCGGCGCTCCCGGCTCCCACGGTGGAAAGGCATCGGCCGAGGCCATCAATTGCACGCCAACGCGACGTTGCGGATCATAGAACTGCCAGAAATCCAGGTCGTGGAAATGGTTGCCGCGCAATCCGGCTTCCGCCAGCCTGGTGGCGAAGCCATGCTGCGTGAAGGGTCCTTGGCCCCATCTGGCCGGTGCCGCGATGCCGTCAATGCCGGGATGTGCGACGAAGATGCGGCAGATGTCGGCAGGCGCTCGGTTGTCCGCAGCCGTGACAAAGCCATGAGCGAAGGCATCCGCCAACGCGCCGGCACTCACATGAGCGGTCAACTCCAGATGCGGCAAACCCACCTTGCAGGTCAGTGGATAATGCGCGGCGCTGCTCTGCGCTTGCGCCAGGACATGACGTGCGTAGTCAGTCAGGTTTTCGAGAGTGACGTTCGGCATGGTCTGCCTGTTCCGGAGCCGTCCGGCAACGAGAGCCTGGCGCGCCTCAGTTGGCCTGCTTCACTGCGGGCCAGCCGAGGGGCTCCTCGACCTCGTGGATGGGATCGACGACAATGAGGTCGGCAAGGTCGTCATGGATGTCGACCTTGAGGGGCTCGCCGGCAGCGGCGAGCTGAGCCAGCAATTCGCTGGGAACCGGTCTTGCCACGCCATCGGTTGCGGCCGCCAGCAAACCGAATTCGAGCAATTGTGAAACAAAGCCGTCAATCGCGGCGGCATCGAGGGCGCCAATCCCGGTCGCGGCGCCGACCAGTTCGGAGGCAGGCACGCCGGACGACAGTGCATCCCAAAGCCTGCTGCCTGAATCAGAGAAGCCGAAATATTTACCGGTGGTCAGGTCGAGAACGACGGCTTCGCCATCGAAGGATTCAAAGACGATATCCTTGCTGGCAATGGCATATACGCCGGATTGTCGCATGTTTGCTCCCCGCCGAAGCAGGCCGCGGAGATGATCTTCGGGCCCTACGGTCAACCCCACCGTTGCAGGCGTCTAACCATTTGCAGGGTTTTTGGCAAGATGGCGTAGGCCCGGCCGAGCGCAGCTGCAGGCCGCGCGGGCATGGACAGCCTCTGACCGTGCCTGCCGGTCACGCCTCGATTTCAAGCGCCGAAAGCGGCTTCGAGCAACAGGCGAGGATAAAGCCGTCTTCGATTTCGTGATCGAGGATGCCGCCATTGTGGCTCATCTCGACGTCGCCCGCGACCTTCCTCACCTTGCAGGTGCCGCACAGGCCGAACTCGCAGGCGGCGGGAATCCGCACCCCCGAGGCGCGTGCCGTCTGCAGCACGGTCTGGCCGGCGACGCATTCGGCATCGACATCGGAATGCGAGAACCGGATCGGTGTCACGGCCTCCACGGTGGCAGCGGCGCCGTCTTCCGCCGGCGGCGAGAACGGCGCCGGGATCTCCTCCACGGCAGGCGCGGCAAAGCTTTCCTGATGGTATTTCGCCATGTCGAAGCCGGCTGCGTCCAGCATGCCGCGCACGGCGCGCATGAAAGGATCGGGGCCGCAGCAGAAAATCTCGCGCTCGCGGAAATCGGGCGCCAGCAATGGCAGCCGGATCGCGTCGATGCGGCCCATATGGCCGAACCAGCCCTCGCGGCTCGACCGCTCCTCGATCATGAAGCCGAGCGACAGCCCAGGCATGCGGCTGCCGAGCAGTTCGAGCTCCTTGCGGAAAATGATCTCTTCCGGGCGGCGCGCGCAGTTGACGAAGCCGACATCGGTCCATGGCGCGCAGTCGTTCAGCCAGCGCAGCATCGACATCATCGGCGTCACGCCGGAACCGGCCGAAATGAACAGGTATTTGGCGGCCGGGTGGCTGTGCAGCGAGAAGTCGCCGGTCGGCCCATAGGCCTTGACGTGCGAACCGGGCGTCAGATGGTCGAACATCCAGCGCGTACCGGTGCTGCCCGCCTGCGCCTTGACCGTCACCGCGATCGAGAACGGCCGCGACGGCGAGGACGACAGCGTGTAGGTGCGCATCAGCGGCCCGTCCGATGTCGGCAGTTCCAGAGTCACGAACTGCCCCGGTTTGTAGCGGAACCAGGTCTGGTTGTCGGAGCGGAAGGTGAAGGTCTTCACGTCAGGCGCTTCGTCGCTGACGCCGATCACTTCCAGCACCTGCAGCCTGTCGTTCCAGGGCGTCATCTGGTCGAGATGGCGATAGAGGCCAAGGTCCGTCATCGCATTCATCCTCTTGTCCCCTGGGCTAGGCGACGCTGCGCAGGGCCGGCCGGCCGCCTTCGGCAAGGCGCGGCCCGATGAACGACGCGTACCACTCGACGAACTGGATCACGCCGCCCTCATGCAGCTCCGAATAGGGGCCTGGTTCATAGGCCGGCGACAGGATGCCGAAGGCGTTTTCCTCGACGATGCGGCGGTCCTGGTCGTTGGTCTCGGTCCAGACATGGGTGAGCTCAGCGAGGTCGTAGTCGACGCCTTCGACCGCATCCTTGTGGACGAGCCATTTCGTTGTCACTGCGGTTTCCGTGGCACTGATCGGCAGCACGCGGAAGGTAACGGCGTGGTCGCCGAGGATATGGTTCCAGGTCGTCGGATAGTGATAGAGCAGCAAGGAGCCGATGCGGTCGGTTGAAACGCTGTCGGACAGGTTCTTCTGGACCGCCCGTTTTCCCGTCATGGTGTAGCTGACGGCATCGCGCAGCAGCGGCGCGCGGGTGGCGCGGTACTGCCCTGCCGGATCGATGCGGAATTTGCTCGGCAAGCCTGATGCCTCGCATCTGGCCCAGTGTGCGACCATTTCAGGGTCGCTGTCGGCGCCATGGACGCCGGTTATGGTTGGAGCCTCGGGGAAGGTCTTGCACAACTCGGGATGATTGGCGGCGCAGTGGTAGCACTCGCGGTTGTTTTCCCAGACCAGCTTCCAGTTGCCCTTCTCGACGATCGTGCTCTCGAAGGCGATCTTTGCTTCACGCAGCCGGTGCGGCAAAAGATAGGGTTCGATCATCGCCCGCATCGGCGCGAAATCTGCCGGTTCCTTGGCCAGGCAGATGAAGATGTAGCCGCCGACGCTCTCGCAGGCGACCGGCTTCAGGCCGAAATCACTCTTGTCGAAACCGTCGGCCATCTGGCGGGCAAACAGCAGGCGGCCGTCCAGCTCGTAGGTCCACTGATGATACGGGCAGACGAGCTTTGCCGCGGTACCCTTCTCCGTGTTGCACACGCGGCTGCCGCGATGGCGGCAGGAATTGTGGAAGGCGTTGATCTTGCCGTGCTGGTCGCGGACAAGGACGACCGGATAATCGCCGACCTGCACGGTGATGTAGCTGCCCGGCTTCGGCAGTTCGCAATCATGGCCGATGAACAGCCAGTCGCGATACCAGATCAGCTCCATGTCGAGCTTGAAGTAGTCCGGATCGGTGTAGAAGGGCTGCTCCAGCGAAAAGCCTTGCCGGCGCCCCTTCAGGAGCCTCAGCATGTCGTTGCGGATATCCATGTCCTGTCCTCGTTCCTAAGGACTGAACTGGTGGTGACGGAGGAAGGATTGAAGCGCAGGCCGGCTGTGTGCCGGACATGCGCTATCCACCTCTTGACCGCCCACCGCGATCAGTCGAGTCTAAAAATCTCGGGCTGGTTTCCGGGCTCTGGAGTTGTCCTTGCGGACCATCGCGACACCTTCCCAGGCGGTTGCCCAGTGGTCTCCCGTTGCGACTTGAACTCCACCACCGTTGCGGGGGCAGCGCCGGATTCTGACCGGCTTCCCAATTCTCCGCCTCGTCGTCACGAAGCGGCACCTGAGATGGTATGATCTAACCACGATCGCGGGCGCGCCGTCGGCATGAAAACGACATCGTATCCATGCGGCGCGACACGGCATGCGAAACGCTACTGCAGCTCGTCGCGGGCCGAGATCCCACCTCCCGGGCGGCCATTTGCCGGCTGCGATCTTCCCGAATCCGACCCTTCGCGGGGGGTCAAAAAAGGTTAATGGTTTCGAAAAATGACTATTAGTTCGCCCTAAAATCGAACCGAACGGTTCGTTTCTGTTGACGGTGCGTGCAGGACGGTGTGAACGCTGGGCCTCTGAAACAGTCAGTGATCCATCAGGTGGCTACACCTAACACACTGATATGAAGAAGAAAAATGCATCCCTAGATTCCGTTGGCACAATTTCAAGGTGTGGATTCATGGTCCACACGGAACAACTTCGTGATTGGAAAAGACGACCTTGCCCTCCCACATCGGGGCTGTCCGAACGACGCGATTTCATTTCCAAGACACGCCGCTAGACGGACGGAAAAAAGACGATACTGGAGTACCAAAAATGAAAAAGATCATTCTCACTGCCGCAGCCCTTCTGGCCATTTCCGGCAGCGCCTTCGCTGGTAGCGACCACTACGGTTCCAACGCCGCGGCAGCCACTGCTGTCGACAGCTCGTACACCGCTTCGACCAAGAAGTCGGAACCGGCTGCTCAGGCGCCTGCCCAGGGTGCTGACCGCAACCTCTTCGGCAACAACTAACAGCCGATTCCCAGTTTCCCGGTCGACGGCGGGCTCGCCCGCCGCCCTGGCGAAATTCAGACATTCAGGAGTATTCAAGATGAACAAGATCCTCATTGCTGCCGCCGCCGTTCTGGCCATCACCGGCAGCGCTTTCGCGGGCAGCGACAACTACGGTTCGAACGGCCCCAACCAGCCTGCCGCCGCTGTGGACCAGTCGTACACGGCTTCCACCAAAACCTCGGAACCGGCTGCCCAGACGCCCGCTCAGGGCAGCGACCGTAACCTCTTCGGTCGCTAACAACCAATTTCGCAACCGACGGCAGCTGTGTCTGCCGTCCTGGCGAAATCCAGAATTCAGGAGACTAAAATGAACAAGATCCTTATTGCTGCCGCCGCCGTTCTGGCCATCACCGGCAGTGCCTTCGCCGGCAGCGACAATTTTGGCTCCAATGGTGCCAATCAGCCTGCCGCCACGACTTCGGTCGACAGCACGCGCACCTCTTCGGTACGCAACACCGGTTCGCCGGTCTACAAGCTGCTGAACTCGTCGGGTGACACCACCCAGAAGTCTGCTCCGCAAGGTGCCGACCGCAACCTCTTCGGCAACAACTAACAACCGAAGTCGATCTCCAAGTCAAAGAGCGGCGGGTCCAGACCACCGCCCTTGTTTTTGTCTTCAAAGAGAAATTTGGGGTAGCCGCCCTTGCCTTTCTTTTTTGTTACAC
>NZ_RZRW01000260.1:0-8050 GCF_003998745.1 Mesorhizobium sp. M7A.F.Ca.US.014.04.1.1
CCTCAAGGCGCTGTACGATGCTTCAGCGGCGGACATTCTGAGCCAGATTGGTCAAACCGACGCTTCGAGCGGCAGCTTGCTGGTAATTGGCCACAATCCGGGCCTGGAGCAGTTGGCCAGACAGCTTGCCGGGCCGGGGTCAGACGCCAAGGCGATCGCAAGACTTGAGGAAAAATTCCCGACGGGAGCCCTCGCCCGGGTGGTCTTCAAAGGCGATTGGTCCGTCGTGTCCCCCGCCCGGCTGACACATTGCTTGCGGCCCAAGGACCTGGGCCCGCGGCCGAAGGACCTGGGCTAGTGTCCATGGCAGGTGCGGCGGGTCAAGCCCGCCGCACATCCGCTTGAGCCGTCAGTTTCCCCAGTTGCCCTGACCGGATTCCGGCTGGACCGAATCGGGCGTCAGCGTGAGGTCGCGGTGCTTGACCTGCCTGTGGGTCGAAGCCGTGTAGCTGTGGTCGACATTGACCGCGTGCGAGGTGACGGCCGGCTGATTGACATTGTCCGAACCATAGTTGTCGCTGCCGGCAAAAGCGGCACCAGTGGCAACGAGGATGGCGGCGGCGGCAAGAGCGATCCTGTTCATTCTATTTACTCCGGTATTCCTGATTCTGTCCGTCTAGTGGCGTGCCCCTGGGGAGGAAATTTCGCGTCGCTCGGACAACCTCGATCTGGGTTTTTCGTGCGCCGACTTCCAATCACGAAGACGTTCCCTCACGCGCGGCATCGGGACCTCGAACGTCGGCCAAGGGATTGAGCTCACCCTGTTTTATCAGTTTATCTCAGACGCTTACAAGGAGGGTGCCTGACGCATGATGCGGCGGTTCATCGAGCCAGCGCTCGCCATCCGTTCACGATTCGTCAACATAAATTGAACCAGCTGGTTCGATTTACGATCGGCGCTCCGACACCGATGCCGTCGGCCGAAATCCTGCTCATGCATAAAAAACAAGAGCGGCGGGCAAGGCCCACCGCTCTTTGTGGTCGCAGACTTCAGAAATCAACGACCCCAGATGCCCTGACCCGACTGAGCCGGCACGTTGGCATTGGCATCACCCTGCGTCTTTACGGACTTCGGGATCGAGCCGGTGTGCGTGGTGTCGATGTCGGACACGGACTGGTTCGCAACAGGCTGGTTGGCATTGTAAGAGCCGTAGTTGTCGCTGCCGGCAAAAGCGGTGCCCGTGGCAACGAGGATGGCGGCGGCGGTGAGTGCGATCTTGGTCATTTTAGTTACTCCTGAGTTCAATGTTGGGTCGATATCGGCAGTCGCGATTAGCGGCCGAAGAGGTTGCGGTCAGCGCCCTGCGAAGCGGGGGCCTGGACGGTTTGCGTCGACTTGGAGATCGAAGCAGTGGCCGACTGGTCGACGGTGACGGCAGGCTGATTGGCGTTGGCCGAGCCATAATTGTCGCTGCCGGCAAAAGCAGTGCCCGTGGCAACGAGGATGGCGGCAGCGGTAAGAGCGATCTTGGTCATTTTAATTACTCCTGAGTTCAAGTTTGGGTCGATATCGGCAGTCGCGATTAGCGGCCGAAGAGGTTGCGGTCAGCGCCCTGCGAAGCGGGGGCCTGGACGGTCTGCGTCGACTTGGAGACCGAAGCGGTGATCGAATGGTCGACAGCGACGGCAGGCTGATTGGCGTTGGCCGAGCCATAATTGTCGCTGCCGGCAAAAGCAGTGCCCGTGGCAACGAGGATGGCGGCGGCGGTAAGAGCGATCTTGGTCATTTTAATTACTCCAGTATTTGTCATGTCCGTCTAGTGGCGTGCCCTTGGGAGGAATTTCGCGTCGCTCGGACCACCCCGAGATGGGCTCGCGCTGCCGCGGATTCCAATCACGAAGATGTTCCCCCGCGGCTCGAATCCAGGCCTTGAAATTTGACACAGGGTCTCGGCGGTCATAATTTAACTGTTTGAAATCAGACAGTTAATCGATAACGCCCATCACCAGGCGCGACCGCTCGCCAGGCCGGCGTTCACCATCTGCTACACAGTGCGTCAACAGAAATCGAACTGAACGGTTCGGTTTGAAGCGATTGCGCACCATCTGAACTTCTGGATCTCCTACATTTGCCTTGCGGTTGGATCGAGATTATCGCTTGTGCACGATCATCAATCGGGCGCGACTTGGCGGCGCCAGTTGAAGAAGTGGCGGAAATCCGGGTGACCTGCACCCCAGGACAGCGATAGAAATGCGGTTGCTGCTTGTAGAAGACAATCGCGAGCTGGCGGATTGGCTGGGCAAGACCCTGCGTCAGGCGAACTATGTCGTCGACATCGTCCATGATGGCGAGGATGTCGAACACGCGCTCGCCGCCGGTGACCACGCGCTTGTCATCCTCGACCTTGCGCTGCCGCGCATGAGCGGGCTGGAGGTGCTGCGAATGTTGCGGACGCGCGGCAACCGGGTGCCGGTGATCGTGCTGACCGCAAACGCCAGTCTCGACGGCCGGGTCAAGGGCCTCAATGAGGGCGCCGACGACTATCTGGCCAAGCCCTTCCAGATCGAAGAGCTCGAAGCACGAATCCGCGCGCAATTGCGCCGTGCCAATGACCGCACCGCGCCGGTCGTTGCCTGCGGTGATCTCGTCTTCGACACCAACACGCGGCTGTTTTCGCTTGCCGGCGAGGCGCTGGCGCTGACACCGCGCGAGCATGCCGTGCTTGAGCAATTGATGGTCAAGGCCGGACGCACGGTGAGCAAGGCGGCATTGTCGGCCGCGATCTACGATTTCGAGACCGACGCCGATCCCAGCGCCATCGAGATCTACGTGCACCGCGTGCGCAAGAAGCTCGACGGGTCGCGGGTCCAGATCGCCACACTGCGTGGCCTCGGCTACCTGTTGCGCCAAGACGATTTGGCGCCGTGACGATCCTGGCGCCATGAGGATCAACAGCCTCCGCCTGCAATTGCTGGCATGGGTGGTGCTGCCGCTTGCCGGGCTCGCGACCATCAACCTGTGGACCAGCCAGCGCAACGCACTGGCGACCGCGGACCTGGTCACCGACCGGATGCTCGTCGGATCGGCGCGGGCGATTGCCGAGCAGGTCGCCATGGTCGACGGCGTGCTCGATGCCACGGTGCCCCCGGCGGCGATCGAGATGTTCGACACCGGCGACCGCGACAGCGTCTACTATCGCGTCGAGACAGCCGGCGGGCGGCTGCTGACCGGATATCCCGACCTGCCCGAAGCGCCGCAGCATGCCAGTGTCGAGGCCGCCTACCGCGATCACCAGCTGCGGCTCCTGACCCTTGGCCATGCGGTGATCGGCGCCGGCAACGACTCGCCAATATCAGTCACCGTGGGCGTCACCCTTGCCGGCCATGACGCCATGGTCAAACAGCTTTGGTTCAGCGCCTTTGCCCAGCAACTGGCGCTGGTGGCGATTGCCGGCGTGTTCGTGCTGCTCGGCTTGCGTCGCGGCCTGGCGCCGTTGATCCGGCTGCGCGATGCGGTACGCTCGCCAAACCGCAGCGACCTTGACCCCGTCGAAGTGCCCGGTGCGCAAAGCGAGATCCGCCCGCTGATCGACGCCCTCAACGCCTACATGGAGCGCGTGCGGGCGCAGATGGCGGCGCAACGCCGCTTCATCGCCAATGCGGCGCACCAGCTGCGCACGCCCCTGGCGCTGCTGTCGACACAGGCAAGCTATGCGCTTCGCGAAAGTGCCGCCGATGCCCGCCAGGAGGCGCTGGTGGCGCTGCAGGCGAGTTCCGGCAAACTGGCGCGGCTGGCCGAACAGCTCTTGACCCTGTCACGCGCCGAGCCAGGCAGCCGGCGGCCGCGCGCCGACCGCATTGACCTGGCGGAAGCCGCCCGGCACGTGCTGGAAACCCTGGCGCCAACGGCCATCGATCGCAAAATAGATCTCGGCCTCGAGGAGGCTGGCCCCGTTCCGGTCATCGGCGACGGCACCATGCTGCGCGAGATGATCGTCAACCTCGTCGACAACGCACTGCGCTACTCCCGGGCTGAGGGCAGTGTCACGGTGAAGCTGGCGGCCATCGACGGCGAAGCCGTGCTGACGGTCGCCGACGACGGGCCTGGCATTCCGGCGGACGAGCGAGACCATGTCTTCGAGCGCTTCTACCGTATTGCCGGTTCGACCGAGGAAGGCAGCGGGCTGGGACTCGCCATTGTACGCGAGGTCGTCGAAAATGCCGGCGGCCGCGTCACCCTTGGGGATGGCGCGGCCGGCGGTCTGTTGGTTGAGGTCAGGCTGCCGCTGGCCTGACCGGTCAGGCTGCCCCTGGTCTGACCGATCACGTTCCCTGCTCGTTGAACGGCGCCGGCCGCCACTTCACGACATAGTTCTCGAAGCGGGTGATGATGAACTCCACCACCAGCGCCATGACAGCCAGGATGATCATCGCGGCGAACACGCCATTGGCGTTGAAGGCGCCCTGCGCGGTCGAGATCAGCAGGCCCATGCCTTGCTTGGCGCCGAGGAACTCGCCGACCACCGCGCCGACCAGCGCGAAGCCGAAGCTGACATGCAGGCTGGCGAGGATCCAGCTCATCGCCGAAGGAATGATGACGGTGCGGGTGATCTGGAACGGCGAGGCGCCAAGGATCTGGGCATTGGCGATCATTGCCCTGTCGGCCTCGCGCACACCCTGGAAGGCGTTGGCGAAAACAACGAAGAACACCATCACCACGGCAAGCGCCACCTTGGACGCCATGCCGAGGCCGAGCGCGATGATGAACACCGAGCCGAGCACGACGCGCGGCACCGAATTGGCGATCTTGATGTAGATCGAAAAGACATCCGCCAACAGCCGATTGCGGCCGAGGATGATGCCGGCGGCGATGCCGCCAAGGGCACCGATGACAAAGCCGAGGAAGGTTTCCTCCAGCGTCACGTAGATCTGCAGCCAGAGTGGGCCTTGCGAGGTGCCTTCGGTGATCCACGACCAGATCTGCTGCCAGATGCCAGAAGGGCTGGCGAAGAAGAACGGGTCGATGATGTTGTAGTCGGCGCCGAGTTCCCACAGGCCAAGGAAGACGACCAGGATCGCCAGGCGCAAGGAGATGACAAGCGCGTGGCGGCGGCGCAGCCTTGCCCTCGCCCGGGCTTCGGCAACGGCGATGGAAGCATCGCGGACGGCGGCCTGGTTGGCGGTCGGAGAGATTGCGGTCATGCTGTTTCTCCTTTCAATGTCCGGTCTGCAAGGTCCGGCTCTGGCCGAGCTGCACTTCCTCGCGCAGATCGTTCCAGATCACCTTGGCGATCTCGACGAAGTTCGGGTCGTAGCGGATGTCGGCCATGACGCGGGGGCGCGGCAGGTCGATGCGGTAGACGCTCTTGACCGTGCCCGGCCCAGCGGTGAGCACATAGACCTTGTCGGCCAGCGCCACCGCCTCCTCTAGGTCGTGGGTGACGAAGACAACCGAGGATTTCTGCTCCGACCACAGATCCAGCAATTCGTCCTGCATGGCGGTGCGCGTCTGCATGTCGAGCGCGCTGAACGGCTCGTCCATCAAAAGGATCTTGGGCTGGTTGATGAAGGTCTGCGCCAGCGCGACGCGCTTGCGCATGCCGCCCGAAAGCTGGTGCGGATAGTGCTTCTCGAAGCGGCCGAGGCCGACGCGGGCGATCCAGTCGCGGGCGCGGTCGTAGGCCTGCGCCTTTGGCGTGCCGCGATAAAGTGGACCGGCGGCGACATTGTCGATGACACTGCGCCAGGGAAACAGCGCATCCGCCTGGAAGACAAAGCCGATGTCCCGGCTGATATCGGTGACCGGCGTGCCCATGACGCGGACATTGCCGGTCGTCGGCCGCAACAGGCCGGTGACCAGGTTGAGCGTCGTCGACTTGCCGCAGCCGGTCGGCCCGACGACGCAGGCGAACTCGCCGCGCGCCACGGTCATCGTGAAATCGCGGATCGCCGTCATCATGTGCCCGTCGGGCGTGACGAAACGCAAGGTCACATCATCGATGGCGATCGCGGCGTCGGCTTGTGGCGCGGCCTGAGACAGCTTCTCGGCCGCCATGGGTTGCACTTGCATGGCGCACTCCTGTCGCAATGGGGCAAGGGAGCCCGCGGCAGTGCCACGGATCTCCAGGTGTTCGGGAGGCCGCGCCGCTGCCTTCTTGATTCAAGCAGCCGGCGCAAGTCCTTGTTATTCAACGAGTGGTAGGCTGGCGCCGCTATTTGGCAGCGTCGACGAATTCGGTCGTGTAGGTCTTCGACAGGTCGATCTGCTTGCCTTGCAGGCTCTTCGAGAATGTCGAGAGAACCTTGAGCACGGTCGGCGGACCATCGGCCGGCATGCGGCCATCCGGCGTGAACATCGCCTTGCCGCCGGCCAGCCCCTGCACGTAAAGGTCCCGGTTGCCGGCATAATAATCCTTCGGCATCTTGTCGGCGATCTCTTCGGCCGAATGCGTGGCGATGAATTTCATCGTCTTGACGAAGGCATTGGCGAGCTTCTGTGCCTCATCCTTGTGGCCTTCCAGCCAGGAGGACTGGACATAGAAGGACGCCGCCGGATAGTCGCCGCCCAGCGCTTCCTTGGTCTTTTCGGGCGTGCGCATGTCGACCAGGATGCTTGCCTCGCCGGTCTTGAGCAGTTTGGCGATGGTCGGCTCGGTGGTCATGCCGGCCTGGATCTGGTCCTGCTTGACGGCGGCGATGAAGGTGTTGCCGGCGCCGACCGGCAGCAGCGTGTAGTCGCCGGGCTTCAGGCCGCTGCGCACGGCAAGATACTGGGTCAGGAAATCGGTCGAGGAGCCGAGACCGGTGACGCCGAGCGTGGCGCCCTTGAAATCGGCGGGCGACTTGATCTCCGGGTGCTTGGCGGAGACCAGCTCGTCCTCACCGGGCGCTTGGCTGAACTGGACGATCGACTGGATGTATTTGCCCTTCGACTGCAGGTCGACGGTGTGATCGTAGAAGCCGACAACGCCTTGGACGGCACCTGCCAGCAGTTCATTTTCGGCCTCGACCCCGGCGCGCGAGTTGAGCAGTTCGACATCGAGCCCCTGGTCCTTGAAGTAGCCGAGCTGCTGGGTGAGCACGGCAGGCAGATAGATCTGCTTTTCCATGCCGCCGACGATGATGGTGATTTTGTCGGCAGCCGAAGCCACCGTGGCGCTTGTGGCTGCAATAGCAAGGCTTAGCGCCGCTGTGCGCAGGGCGCACTTCGAGATGAAACCGGTCACGAAACTTCCTCCACTTGGGCGGCGCGCCATCCCGGCTGCGCCGCATTCCTCCTTACCGGCCGCTCCCGCACCGGTCACACGGCGAACGCCGTAATGACTTCATGGCACGCCCAAGCTTTCAGCTGGCTTTCAGTCGTTTTAACGGCCGTTGAAATGGAATCCGTTGTGGCTGCCGGTCACGGAGCGCCGAAACCGAGAACGTCGCGCATGTCGTATTCGCCGGGCGGGCGTCCCTCGAGCCAGAGCGCGGCGGCAATGGCGCCGCGGGCGAACATGACGCGGTCGCCGGCCGCATGCGACAAGGTCACAAGCTCGCCTTCGGCACAGAAGCTCACGCTGTGTTCGCCGATGATGCTGCCGCCACGCAGCACCGCAAAGCCGATCTCACCGGGAGGCCGCGCGCCAATGGCGCCATCGCGAACAGGCCGCGCCACCGCGTCGAGCTCGACCTTGCGGCCGCCGGCCACGGCCTGGCCAAGCATCAAAGCGGTACCTGACGGCGCGTCGATCTTGTGTCGGTGATGCGCCTCGAAGACCTCGGCGTCCCAGTCTTCGGGATCGAGCGCTGTCGCCGCCTGTTCGACCAATCCGACCAGCATGTTCAGCCCCAGCGAAAAGCTGCCGGAGCGCACGATGGCGATGGTCTTCGCGGCCTCGGCGATGTCGGCGAATTCAGTCGCATCGAAACCGGTCGATCCGATGACCAGGGCCGGCCCGCCGCGGGCGGCGCAAAACCTTGCCAGGTCAGCCGAGGCCGCCGGCGTCGTGAAGTCGATGACCACATCGGCCGTGGCAAGCGCCTCCTCGCGGCTGACCAGCCCATCGCCGGCAGCGCCGGGCCGATGGAACCGCGCAGCGAGCGCCAGCCGTGGATCGACCCGCAC
>NZ_RZRW01000026.1:0-563 GCF_003998745.1 Mesorhizobium sp. M7A.F.Ca.US.014.04.1.1
ATGAATTTCTGCAGAGTGCCGCCCTACAGGCTTTGCGCCGTCGAAGCCGGACCGTTGGCCTTGACCTTGAACCTGTCGATGATGCCAGCTGCGAAGGCGCTGGCTTTGCGCCGGTCGACCAGGCCGTTGCGGACGGTGCCGAAGCGATGGGCGGTCAGAACCGCGTTCTCCCACAGCGTATGCGACGGTACCGCGCCACGGCCCAGCCGTTCCTCGGGAACGAAGGCGAGACCGAGCTTACGGCGCTCGTCGGCACGAAGGCGAGCGGCAGCGGTACCGCAAATCCTGATCGCGTCGTTGTTGTGATGCGTGCGTTCGCCGCTGAGCAAGGCGATAAGCTCCGCCTGGCCGTTTCCGGACACTCCCGCCAGGCCGACGATTTCCCCGCCATGAACGTTGAAGGAGACGTCCTTCAGATCCACGCCGAAATGGTCTCTTGCCTTGACCGAAAGGTTGTTGACCTCGAGCACTGGCTTCTCGCTCGGGGTCGGCGGGCTGACATGCATTTCCGGCAGCTTCGAGCCGACCATCATGCGGGCGAGCTCGAGCGAGGTCGTCTCTTT
>NZ_RZRW01000026.1:573-21668 GCF_003998745.1 Mesorhizobium sp. M7A.F.Ca.US.014.04.1.1
GTGCCGGTGACCTTGCCGTTGCGCAGCACGGTTGCGGTGTCACAGAGCTCCTGCACCTCGTCGAGCTTGTGGCTGATGTAGACGATGCTGCAGCCTTCAGCGGCGAGTTGTCGAAGCGTCTCGAACAGCTTGACCACCGCCTGTGGCGTCAGCACGGAAGTCGGCTCGTCGAGGATCAGAAGCTTGGGCGCCTGCAGCAGGCAGCGCACGATCTCGACGCGCTGCCGCTCGCCGACAGAGAGGTCATGCACCTGGCGATGCGGATCGATCGGCATACCGTAGCGAAGCGAAAGCTCGCGGATCTTGGCGGCAAGCGAGGGCAGATCGAAGGCGCTGCTTGCCGAGAGCGCAATGTTCTCGACCACTGAAACGGATTCGAACAGCGCGAAGTGCTGGTAGACCATCTCGATGCCGAGCGCGCGCGACGTCGCCGGGTTGTGCGCCGCGATCGGATTGCCGTCGCAGAAGATCTCGCCGGAATCGGCCTGCGCCGCGCCATAGATGATCTTCATCAGGGTCGATTTGCCGGCGCCGTTTTCGCCCAGCACGGCGTGGATTTCGCCGGGCTGGATAGACAGCGAGACCTCGTCATTGGCGACGACGCCGGGATAGCGTTTGCGGATGTTGCGCAGTTCTAGACGCGGATGCATGGCGGGTCCTGCCGTGGCGTGAAGCGAGGTTGGACGGGAACCAGGCAGGGAGACGCCGAAGGTCGGTCTCGGCGCCTCCCTGGTTCTTTGATGGCGTTCAGCTCAGCTTGCCGATCATGCCTTTGACGAACCAGTTCATGCCGCGAACATCGTCATCGGCCAGGACGGAGCCTGCAGCGACCTTGAGGTTGCCGGCCTGGTCCTTCAACTCGCCGCCATAGGGGTGCACCTTGCCGCTGCCGATGTCGGCCTCGAGCTGCTTCAGCTTGGCCTTGGTGTCGGCCGGTATGCCGTCATTGTAGGGCGCCATCTTCACGACGCCCGCTGCCAGTCCATCCCAGCGCACTTCCGGCTTCCAGGTGCCGGCGGCGACGGCCTTGGCGGCGCCGACATAGTCGCTGGTCCAGTCGAGGACAAAGGACGTCAGCTGTTTGCCCGAAGCGAACTTGGCCATGTCGCTGGCGTAGCCGATCGACCAGGCGCCGCCTTCACCCGCGACCTGGACGCCCGTCGCCGTGTCGGTCATCGAGCAGATGACGTCGCAGCCTTGCGAAAGCAGCGTCTTGGCGGCCTCCTTCTCCTTGCCCGGATCGAACCAGGAATTGAGGAAGATGGCGTTGCAGGTGGCGTTCGGATTGACGCTTTGCGCACCGAGCAGCAGCGCGTTGGCCGGGCCGACGATATCCGGAATCGGAAAGCCGCCGATGAAACCAATCTTGCCCGATTTCGACATGTAGCCGCCGGCCGCGCCGGCGACGAAAGTGCCCTCGTAATATTTGGCTTCAAAGGTACCCAGATTGGCAAGGTGGACGATGCCGGAGCAATGTTCGAAAGCCACCTTGGGGAACCGCGGCGCCACTTTCTGCATGGGCGTTCCGTGCGAAAAGCTGGTGCCGAAGATCAGTTTGTTGCCGGCGCTGGCCAGCTCGCGGAAAATGCGCTCCGCATCCTGCGGCATGAAGATGTTGTCGATGACGGTGAGTTCGGCCTTGTCGCCGAACGCGGCTTTGATCGCCTCGACGCCAAGGCTGTGCTGCTTGGTCCAGCCGATTTCGGCGATCGGCGAGACGTAGACGACGCCGATCTTGAGCACCTCTTGAGCCTTGGCGACCGTGCTCAGCCCTCCGGCACCGAGCGCAGCACCCAGCGCACCGCTGTATTTCAGGAATCCGCGTCTTGTCAGGTCGTTCATGTCGGTAACCCTCTGTTGGTTTTTTTGGTTGATGCCCGGCTTGTCGATGCCCGGTCTTTGTTAGGGAGATGGACGTGCGCGTGCACCGCGCCGTCGCCATTCCCGGATGGTTTTGCCTGCCTCAATCCAGCCGATATCGTCGCTCCGTCGGCCTTGCCGTCGAGATAGGGTGCGAGCGCTTCGGCAGGCGTCATCTCCGGAAACACGTCGCGATCCATGATATAGCCGCGCACCACGGTGCGGTGATGCGTGTCGATCAGGTCCATGGCCTGTTTCAGGCGGCCCTTTTCCAGGAGGTCGACGACCCTCGAATGATCGTCGAGCAGATTGCAATAGTCGAAATCGGCTGAAATGAGCGAGCGCAGCAGCGTCGTGCGGCGCACCAGCTGGGCATGGATTTCCTGCATCACCTTGTTGCGGCTAAGGCGCACGAACACCGTGTGGAATTCCTGGCCGAGCACGTCGGCCAGCGCATCGTTGCCGGCGGCGACTGCCTGGCGCTGGCGTTCGACATGCTGGCGCAGCTCGGCCCATCCGGCGGGGCCAAGGCGATCGCTGAGCTGGGCCGCCACCCCCTGTTCGACAAGGGTCAGCGCGTCGTAAATCTCCATTGCCTCCTGCATGCTTGGCCTGGCGACGAAGGCGCCGCGGTTGCGCTCGATCTGCGCCAGCCCGTCATCGGCGAGCCGTATCAGGGCCTGACGCACCACGATGCGGCTGACATCGAATATCTCGGCAAGCTCGCGCTCGCCGAGCTTGCAGCCGGGCACCAGCCGATGGTCGATGATGGCGCGGGTCAGCGTGTCCGCGATCGTCTGGGAGCGGCTGCTCAAGGCACGGTTCTCCGCCTTTGCGACGACATGATCAGCAGGCTTTCCATGATGAAGACATGACGCTTCGGGATGTGCCATATCCCAGGTTCAGGTTTTCCATATCGGAATTCAATCATCATAGTCTGTCAACACAAAAAATGATTTTGGCTGACAAAAAATCATTGATTGGTATCCAATCTTGTGATTTCGTCATTGCGAAACGTCAGGCTAGGTTCGTGGTGAAGGGCTAGCCGAGTTGGGAGGGATGCCGATGGCAACCCGTTGCGTCGACCGCGAGCTTCTGAACGACTGGCATATCGTCGCTGACCAGGAATCGCTCAGCCAGGATGTGCCCTTTTCGACCCGTCTGCTTGGGGTCGATCTCGTCGTTCGAAAACATTCAAACAAGATCGAAGTCGTTCGCAACGATACCGGCGACGTGTTGAAGAGCGCCGAGCGCTATGGCTTCGTCTGGACCTGTCTGGACAAACCCTGGCGCGACATCATCTACATCCCCGAGGCCAACGAGGCGGATCGACATCTGGTCAGCGGCGGCTCGATCGCGGTCAAGGTGTCGGGCCTTCGCGCCGTCGAGAATTTTCTCGACATGGGGCATTTCCCCTTCATCCACACAGGCTGGCTCGGCGAGGAGCCGCATACCGAGGTCGTGCCTTACAAGGTGGAAATCACGCCCCAGGACGAGGTGCTGGCGACCGAATGCAAATTCTACCAGCCCATCGCGTCGCCGACCGCGAAGGAAGGGTTCGTCGTCGAGTACATCTACAAGGTGATCCGGCCCTATACGGTGGCGCTCTACAAGAGCAATCCGATCCAGAAGGGGAGGCTGGATGTCATCACGCTGTTCGTGCAGCCGGTCGACGAGGAGAACTGCGTCGCGCATCCCTATCTCTGCTACCTCAAGGAGGGCATGGATGCGGCGACGGTGCGCAGTTTCATGCAATTGATCTTCGCGCAGGACAAGCCGATCCTGGAAAACCAGGTCCCCAAGCGCCTGCCGCTCGATCCGCGCGCCGAGACGCCGATCCGCGCCGATGCCGTCTCGGTTTCCTATCGGCGCTGGCTGCGTGACAGGGCGGTCACCTATGGTGCGATACCGGCACAGATCTGATGACGTCCGAGGGTATTTGAAGGGATAACATGATGACGAAATGCGCTGATCCCGTGATCCTCAATCTCTGGCATCCCGTGGGCGCCATCGCGGAAGCTGCTCCCGGCGCCGTCCAGGAGACCGTTCTGCTCGAGGAGCGCCTCAGCTTTGCGGTGGACGCGGATGGCGAGCCCGTCGTCTGGCGCTCGCGTCCCGATGTGCAAAGGGCTGACCATATTCCACCCGCCGACAGGCTGCCTGCAATAAGCGCCTATGGCTATGTCTGGACTTCGCTCGGGTCGCCGCCGGCCGAGCTGTTCCCGATCCCCGAATATCAAGAGCCGGACCGCCGCAAGCTCAATGCGGCAACGTTCGGCGTCAACGTCTCGGCGCCACGCGCCATCGAGAACTTTCTCGACATGGGCCACTTCCCCTATGTGCATACCGACATACTCGGCGTCGAGCCGCATACCGAAGTCAAGGAATACGACGTCGAGATCTCCGTCGATCGCGACGAGATCCTGGCCACGCGCTGCCGCTTCTTCCAGCCGATGGCGTCGACGGCGTCCGATGGCGGCGCCGACGTCGACTACGTCTATCGCGTGCCGCATCCCTATTGCTCGGTGCTCTATAAATCGAGCCCGGTCGACGAGACCCGGCGCGATGTCATCGCCGTCTTCCTGCAGCCGGTCGACCAGGAGCATGTGCGCGCCCACATGCTGCTTTGCGTGCTCGACGAAGACAATGAAGACAAGGTGATCAAGCGTTTCCAGCAGACGATCTTCGGCCAGGACAAGCCGATCCTGGAAAACCAGGTGCCGAAGCGCCTGCCGCTCGATCCGCGCGCCGAGACGCCGATCCGCGCTGACAAGTCGGCCATCGCCTACCGGCGCTGGCTCAGCCAGAAGGGCGTGACCTACGGGGTCATCCCGGCTGCAGCCTGACAGACATTTTGGAGACGATTGATGTTGGAAGAAGCCAGAAGCCGGTGGCATCCGATCGCCGCTGCCCATGATTTGCCGTTTCGCCACGTTTTCCACGGCCAGTTGCTGGGCCGGGAATTCGCCGTGTGGCGGGCCGATGACGGTTACGTCAACATCTGGGAGAACCGCTGCCTGCATCGCGGCGTCAGGCTGTCGATCGGCATCAATGACGGGCGCGAACTGAAATGCCAGTATCACGGCTGGCGTTATTCGAACCGCACCGCTGGCTGCACCTATATCCCGGCTCATCCGGCCGATGCACCCGCCCGCACCATCACCAACCGCACTTTTCCGGCGGTCGAACGTTATGGCTTGGTCTGGTCCTCGGAAGAGCCGCGCGGGGAGGTGCCTGAGATTGCCGGCCTCGCCGAAGACAAGCTCCTCGCCTTGCGCGGCATCGCGGTCAACGCGCCGGCCGACAAAGTCGTCGAGAGGCTGAGAGCCTATCGCTTTCAACCCAACGGAGCGATCGACGGCGAGGGCGCCGACATTCTCGTCGAAGCCGCCCAGGATTTCGCTGTGGCGCTTCGCTCGCGAGCCAGCGGCGCCGAGACGCAGGGCGTTTTCTTCGTGCAGCCGGTCGATTCCAACCGTTCGGTGATCCGCGGCGTGCTCGATCAGGAGGCCGAGGGCGCCGCGCGCATTGCCATTCTGCGTCACCACAATGAGCGGCTTTCCAAGCTGCGCGACGAGGTCGAGCGCGACGTGGCGAACGCGCCGGCGCCGGCGCCGCTCGAGCCGGTCTACGAACGGGTCTCGGCCGAACTCGCCGAAATGCCTGAGGTGACCACGCATGGCCGCAAGGCTGCGCTGCGTGTCAGCGTGGCCAGAAAATGGCAGACCGCCGACGGGATCGCAGGCTTCGAGCTTCGTCCGATCAAGGGCATCCTGCCGACGTTCCAGCCTGGAGCTCATATCGACGTCCACATGCCCAATGGCGAGATCAGGCAGTATTCGATCACCAACGGTCCTGGTGAAACCGACAGCTTCACCATCGGCGTCAAGCTGGAACGGGACTCCAAGGGTGGCTCGAAATGCATGCATGAGACGGTGCGAGAGGGCGACGTGCTGGCGATTTCCGAGCCACGCAACAACTTCCCGCTGCGCCGCGATGCGATCAAGACGCTGTTCGTCGCCGGCGGCATCGGCATCACGCCGCTGCTCGCCATGGCGCAGGCGCTGAAGAACCAGGAGCTTGCGCACGAGCTGCATTATTTCGCGCAAGGCGAGGAACACCTCGCCTTTGCCGATCGGCTGAAGCATCTCGGCGATGCGCTGAAGCCGCATCTCGGCCTCTCGCCCGACGCGACCGGCGCCGAGCTTCGACAACTCCTCGCCGGTTATCGCAATGGCATGCATCTCTACATCTGCGGCCCGGGACCGATGCTGGAAGCCGCGCGCAAGATCGCGGCCGAGCAGGGCTGGCCGGATAGCGCCGTCCATTTCGAGTACTTCAAGAACACCAACAAGATCGACGACAGTTCGAGCTTCGAGGTCGCGCTGGCGCGCTCCTGCGTCACGCTTCAGGTGCCGGCGGGCAAGACGATCATGCAGGTCATGCGCGAAAGCGGCATCGATGTTCCGTCGTCTTGCGAGCAAGGCGCCTGCGGCACTTGCGTGGCGACGGTGATCGAGGGCGAACCGGACCATCAGGACGTCTACCTCAACGATGCCGAGAGGAAGGCCGGAACCAAGATCATGACCTGCGTTTCGCGCGCCAAATCGGCACGCCTCGTGCTGGACATCTAACTGTTTGTTTTACGCAATTCCGGACGGAAAACCGTTACACACTTTTCCTGGAATTGCTTTAGGAGCCGCCGATGATCACGCTTTACGACTACGAACTGTCGGGCAATTGCTACAAGCTGCGGCTGCTGATGAGTTTTCTCGGCATCGACTACAAGACCGTGCCGGTCGACTTCTACCCCGGCCGCGAACACAAGTCGGAATGGTTCCTGAAACTCAATCCGCTTGGCCAGCTGCCGGTCATCGAGGATGAAGAGCTGATCTTGCGCGATGCCCAAGCGATCCTTGTCTATCTCGCCTCGAAATACGATCCGTCGGGCACCTGGTATCCGCGGGACAATCCCGCTCTGCTGGGCGAGATCAGCCAGTGGCTGGCCTTTGCAGACGGTATCACTTCGACGGCGTCGGCCGCCCGCCTGCACGATGCGCTGTTTTATGACTTCGATATCGACGCCGCGCGTGCCGGCGCGCATCGCCTTTTCCGTATCCTCGACGAGCATCTGTGGTTCGGCGAACAGCAGGGCCGCAACTGGATCTGTTCGGCCAGTCACCCGACCATCGCCGACATCGCCTGTTTTCCTTACATCATCCTGTCGGAGGAAGGCGGTGTTCCGCGCCAGGACTATCCGGCTATTCGGCGCTGGTGCGACCGTGTCAAGCGCATCAAGGGCTTCACCGTCATGTCGGGTGTGTTTCCCGCCGGCCCCGGCAAGATCGCCGCATAGTCTGATCATAAGCGCCGCGTTCTGGCCCGGCAAAATAGAGATTTGGGAGAGAAAAAGAATGAAAACCCGCGCCGCTGTCGCTGTCGCCGCCGGAAAGCCGCTGGAGATCATGGAGGTCGACCTCGAGGGCCCGCGCGAGGGCGAAGTGCTGGTCGAGATCAAGGCGACAGGCATTTGCCACACCGACGAATTCACACTGTCGGGCGCCGATCCGGAAGGTCTGTTTCCGGCCATCCTCGGCCATGAAGGCGCCGGCGTCGTCGTCGATGTCGGCAAGGGTGTCACCTCGCTCAAGAAGGGCGACCACGTCATCCCGCTCTATACGCCCGAATGCCGCCAGTGCCCGTCCTGCCTGTCGAGAAAGACGAACCTCTGCACGGCGATCCGCGCCACGCAGGGCCAGGGCCTGATGCCCGATGGTTCGTCGCGCTTCTCGATCGGCAAGGACAAGATCTTTCACTATATGGGCTGCTCGACCTTCTCGAACTTCACCGTGCTGCCCGAGATCGCACTGGCCAAGGTCAATCCGGACGCGCCCTTCGACAAGATCTGCTACATCGGCTGCGGCGTCACCACCGGCATCGGTGCCGTGATCAACACCGCCAAGGTCGAGATCGGCGCCACCGCGGTCGTCTTCGGCCTCGGCGGCATCGGCCTCAATGTCATCCAGGGCCTGAAACTTGCCGGCGCCGGCATGATCATCGGCGTCGATTTGAACAACGACAAGAAGGAGTGGGGCGAGCGCTTCGGCATGACGCATTTCGTCAATCCGAAGGAGATCGACGGCGATGTCGTGCCCTACCTCGTCAACATGACCAAGCGTGGCGCCGACCAGATCGGCGGCGCCGACTACACATTCGACTGCACCGGCAGCACCAAGGTGATGCGTCAGGCGCTGGAAGCCTCGCATCGCGGCTGGGGCAAGTCGGTGGTCATCGGCGTGGCCGGCGCCGGCCAGGAGATCTCGACCAGGCCGTTCCAGCTGGTCACCGGCCGCACCTGGATGGGCACCGCCTTCGGCGGCGCGCGCGGCCGCACCGATGTGCCGAAGATCGTCGACTGGTACATGGACGGCAAGATCCAGATCGACCCGATGATCACCCACACGCTCAAGCTCGAGGACATCAACAAGGGTTTCGATCTCATGCATGCCGGGGAGAGCATTCGCAGCGTCGTGGTTTACTGACCGGCTCACACGACACGCTCGCGTCGAAGGCTCTGTGTTCCCAAAATACCGTGCCTCCCCGACATCGGGCGTTAGGCCGGCGGCGCGACTGACATTCCGGATGTCCGCGCCGCCGGTCGGTTCGACCCCACCTGATCCGCCCGGGTTGCCGCGATCATGGTCGATGCCGTAGACACCGGCCCATTGGCGTTTGAAATCCGTGGAGAGGGAATATGCCGGAACCCATGAAGACCATCTCCCAGGCAAAATCCCATGGCGGAGTGCAGGGCATCTATTCGCACCTGTCGACGAGTTGCTGCTGCGACATGACGTTTGCCGTTTTCGTGCCTCCACAGGCCCGGGAAACGCCTTGCCCCGTGGTGTGGTATTTGTCGGGACTGACCTGCACCCATCAAAATGTCATGGACAAAGGCGAATACAGGCGCATGGCCGCCGAACTTGGCCTGATCGTCGTCTGTCCAGACACCAGTCCGCGCGGCGCCGACATCCCTGATGACAAGGACAATTGGCAGTTTGGCGGCGGCGCCGGCTTTTATCTTGATGCAACGCAGGAGCCTTATGCGAAGAACTACCGGATGTATTCCTACCTCGTCGAGGAACTACCCACGCTGATCGCCGCTAATTTTCCGGCAGACATGTCGCGCCAAGCCATAACGGGCCATTCGATGGGCGGACACGGCGCGCTGACGATTGCTTTGAAAAACCCGCAGCGGTTCAGGAGTTGCTCGGCATTTGCGCCGATCGTGCAGCCAAGCGCTGCCGGCTGGTCAAGGCCGGCTTTCGAAAAATATCTCGGCACGGATGAGGCCTCGTGGCGGGCCTACGACGCTACTTCGCTTGTTGAAGACGGGCGCCGCTTCCCGGAATTTCTCGTCGATCAGGGAACATCGGACGGGTTCCTGAATGACGGGCTGAGACCCTGGCTTTTGGAGGCGGCCTGCGCCAAAGCCGGCATTCCGCTGACGTTGCGCATGCAGGACGGATACGACCATTCGTATTTCTTCATTTCGACATTCATGGACGACCATTTGAGATGGCATGCGGAATGGCTTGCATAGGTCGAGGTCCGAGCGATGCAATCGGATTAATCCTCGTCCAAGCGAGGAACGCGTTACTCTTTCTCGTCTCTACCGGGGCGAGGAACACGATGGCGCCGCATTGAAATTATTGAACAATTTCAACCGGAAGCGCTACCAACGCGTATAAATTTTTAGCCATTTCCATGGTTTAACTGGATTTTGGTAGCGGGAGAGGGACTTGAACCCCCGACCCCAGGATTATGATTCCCGTGCTCTAACCAACTGAGCTACCCCGCCAGGGCGGCGAAAGGCCCGAAATCCGCCTCAAATCGAAGGGCATGTCGGGGGCGTTCGCCAAGGTCGCGCGGATATAAGGTTGGGAAGGTGAGCCTGTCAAGCTTCGAAGCAACCGGCTTGCCGGCTTATCGTCATTATCGAAAAGCTTTGCCGCGGCGACATTTGGTTGTCGCCGCCGGGGTTGAGTTCGAAGGGGCACGTCGCTATGTCTCGGCCACGAGTTTTTAGAGTTTGAAACAGATGAAGCCGCGCATAGCAGTCCTCGGTTGCGGATACTGGGGCAGCAACCACATCCGCACTCTCAAGGCGCTCGGCGCGCTGCACGCGGTCTCCGATACCAACCGGGCCCGCGCGGAAGGCTTTGCCAGCGAGCAGGACTGCCTGGCGATCGAGCCGGACCAGCTGTTCGTCCGTGACGATATCGACGCCATCGTCATGGCGCTGCCGCCGCAGTTCCATGCCGACCTTGCGGTACGTGCCGTCGAGAACGGCAAGGACGTGCTGGTGGAAAAGCCGATCGCGCTGACGGTGGCGGATGCCGAGCGTGCGGTGCAGGCGGCCAAGGACAATGGCCGCGTCTTCATGGTCGGCCATGTCCTGCGGTTCCACCCCGCCTTCGAGACGCTGAAGGGGCTGATCGACAAGGGCGAACTCGGGGAGGTCCGCTACATCCACTCTCACCGGCTCGGCCTCGGCAAGTTCCACACAGAGAACGACGCGCTGTGGGACCTGGCGCCGCACGATCTGTCGATGATCCTGGCGATCACCGGCACAGAGCCGATCGAGGTGCGCGGCGAGGGGGCCGCCCTGCTCGACAATCTCAGCGACTTCGCGCATCTGCACATGCGCTTCCCCAACGGCCTGCGCAGCCATCTCTTCACCTCGCGTCTCAATCCCTATCGCGAGCGGCGGCTGACCGTGGTCGGCACCAAGGCAATGGCGGTGTTCGACGACGTCGAGCCATGGGAACGCAAGCTGGCCGTCTACCGCCACGCGGTGTGGCAGGACAGCGGCCAATGGGCCTTCACCACCAATGAGCCGTCCTATGTCGCGGTTGCCCAGGGCATGCCGCTGACGCGCGAGCTGGAGCATTTCATCCAGTGCATCGAGACGCGTGCCGAACCGCGTACCAGCGGCGAGGAAGCGATCAGGGTGCTGCGCATCCTGACCGCCGGCACGGTCACCCACACCAAGTCGAATTCCTGAAGCGCGGATTATTCGGCAGGAAACTTATTCGGCAAGAATCTTATTCCGCGGGAATCTTATTCCGCGGGAATCTGGTCCGGCCGGGCGGCAAGCCGGGTCAGCATGGCCTCGGCCTCGGCGCCACGCTCCGATCGCTCGATGAAGCCGCCGCCGAACACGCGGGCCTCGTTGCCGTCATCGGAGTAGAGCACGCAGGCCTGGCCCGGCGCGATGCCGGACTCGCCGTCTACCAGTTCCACCCATGTGGCACCGGCACGATGATGCAGCACGGCCGGGCGCGGCGGCCGCGTCGAGCGGACCTTGGCGAACAGTTCCAGGCCGCCGGCAGGGACGTCTGTGAGCGGTCCGTCGCCCAGCCAGTTCATATTGCGGAGATAGATCTTGTGCGTCTCCAGCGCCTCGCGCGGGCCAACCACGACGCGAGCCCGGTCGGCATCGAGATGGACGACGTAAAGCGGCTCGCCGGAAGCGATGCCGATGCCGCGGCGCTGGCCGATCGTGTAGCGCAGGATGCCCTCATGGCGGCCGAGCACGCGGCCGTCGATGTGGACGATGTCGCCCGGATTGGCCGCAGTTGGCTTCAGCTTGGCGATGATGTCGGAATACTTGCCCTGCGGCACGAAGCAGATGTCCTGGCTGTCCTGCTTGGCGGCAACCGCCAGCCCCATCTCCTCGGCGATGGCGCGAACCTGAGGCTTCGACAGGCCGCCGAGGGGAAAGCGCAGATAGTCGATCTGCGCCTGCGTGGTGGCGAACAGGAAGTAGCTCTGGTCACGGTCGGCGTCGACCGGACGGTAGAGCGCGCGCTGGGCGCCATTGGCGCCGGAACGGATGTAGTGGCCGGTGGCCAGCGCGTCGGCGCCGAGCTCCTTGGCGGTGGCCAGGAGGTCGGCGAACTTCACCGTCTGGTTGCAGGAAACGCACGGGATCGGCGTCTCGCCGGCGACGTAGCTCTCGGCGAAGGGATCGATGACCGCCTTGCGGAAGCGTTCCTCGTAGTCGAGCACATAATGGGGGATGCCGAGCGTCTCGGAGACACGGCGGGCATCGTCGATGTCCTGCCCCGCGCAGCATGAGCCGGCCCGGTGCGTCGCCGCGCCGTGGTCGTAGAGCTGCAAGGTGACGCCGACGACGTCGTAGCCCTCGCGTTTCAGCAGGCCGGCGACGACCGATGAATCGACACCGCCGGACATGGCGACGACGATGCGGGTGTTTTCGGGACGTCCGGGAAGATCGAGACTGTTCATGATGCTTTCGTTCTGCGCGGCGCCTCAATGCCAATGTCGAGAATATAGGTCAAGCTTTACCGGCGCGCCAGCGTGCAGGGCGATTCACCGTTTGTGGCCGATCTTCGCCAAGGGATGCATTTTCCCCCGGCAAATCAGGGTTTGCGGGCAGATGTTTCAAATGCCGGCGAAAAGACTAACGCGGCGTTCATGATCCTTACCTAGTCATTAGGGTCTGCTTAGGCAATTTTTAAAGCTGTGGCGGTAACGTGGCGGGGATTGGGTCTTTGAGTTTTTTGTAGAGAGTACGATGACCGATCTGGTTAGACCGAGAGTCAAATATGTTATCGGGCCTGACGGCAGCCCTCTTACGATTGCCGATCTGCCGCCGACCAATACACGTCGCTGGGTTATCCGGCGTAAGGCGGAAGTGGTTGCGGCCGTGCGCGGCGGGCTTTTGAGCCTGGACGAGGCATGCCAACGCTACAAGCTCACCACCGAGGAATTCCTGTCCTGGCAGGCGTCGATCGACGAATACGGCCTTGCCGGGCTGCGCACGACACGCATCCAGCAATACCGGCACTGACCATTGCGAATTTAGATGAAGGGCGCGGCTAACTCCGCGCCCTTCTGTTTTTCACGGTCACCGTTCCGCTCAGAGCGACAGCACAACCTTGCCGATCGGCTTGGTGGCAAGGAAGGCGTGAGCGGCCCCCGCCTGGTCCAGTGGGAAGCTCTTCGCCACATGGACGGTGATCTTGTTGGCATCGATCAACCGAGCCAGTTCCAGCAGGCCCTCCCTGTCGGGGAAGACCGACATACGCTCGACCCGAATATCGCGCGCACTGGCGTGCGCCCTTGTGTCGTCGCTGACATCGAGCAGTGACACCAGCACGCCGCCACGCTTGAGCACCTTCAGCGAGCGTTGGGCGTGGTCGCCCCCCATTGGATCCAGCACCAGATCGATGTCGCGAACCTGGTCGGTGAAATCGCCCTTGGTGTAGTCGATGACCTCGTCGGCGCCGAGGTTGCGGACGAAATCGAGCTTGCCCGGGCTGGCCGTGGCGACGACGTGGGCGCCGCGCGCCTTGGCGATCTGCACCGCCAGATGACCGACGCCGCCGGCTCCCGCATGCACCAATACGCGCTGCCCCGATTTCAGCCCGCCGTGGCGAACAAGCCCTTGCCAGGCGGTGAGGCCGGCCAGCGGCAAGGCGCCTGCCTCGAGGTGGCCCGCGCCCTTCGGCTTCAGTGTGATTTGATCGGCAGGTACGGCAACCAACTCGGCATAGGCGGCGGCCTGCTTGGGAAAGCGCGGCATCCCGAACACCTCGTCGCCGATCTTGAAGCCGGTGACGCCGGCGCCGAGTGCTTCGACAGTTCCCGAGATATCCCAACCCAGGATGAAGGGCGGCTCGCCGAGCAAGGGGTAGTAGCCGGCACGGACGGCGCCATCGACCGGATTGATGCCCGCGGCCTTGACACCGACCAGCACTTCGCCGGCCTCTGGCGTGGGATCGGGCTGATCGGCGATGACAAGGACGTCGGGTCCGCCGACGGAATTCTGGATAGCGGCACGCATTGAGATATCTCCTGCTCGGTTGATGCCACTATCATTTGGATAGTAATAGTCCCTTGTCCAGTATGTACCTTTCTGATACATACGCACCTCATGGATAGTGAAGATGATTGCGGTTTCGGCTATGACGCGTTCCGGCGAACGTGTCCTTCGCACACGGTGCTGGAGATGCTGGCCAGCAAATGGGTCTATCTGGTGGTTTGCGCGCTGCGCAAAGGCCGGCTGCGCAATGGCGAGCTTGCCCGGAAGCTTGACGGCATCACGCCGAAGATGCTGACCCAGACGCTGCGCGTGCTCGAGCGCGACGGATTGGTACGGCGCGAGATCTTTCCGGTCATTCCGCCGCGCGTCGAATATGAATTGACCGAGCTCGGTCAGAACCTGGCGGGACTGCTTACCCAGATCAGGTCATGGGCGGAGCAGCATGCGCCGGATATCAAGGATGCCCGTGCAAGGGCAATTGCCGAGAATGAAGGGGATTGGGCCGCGTAGGGCGGGTTTCATTCTTCTGGGCGTATTCCGCCGGGCCGCAAGCCGCGACAATGCGCCAGTCCGATGGCGAGCGTTGACGTCGCCAAGGGCAGGGTTTTAGCCGATCATGGCGCTGCGGCCACCGACTTCGGCTTCGCGGATCTTCGTGTCGCGCGATTCCAGCATTTCCGCTTTGGAAAGCTCCGCTTCAGCTTCGCCGAGTAATGATTCGGCGGCGCTTCGCTGCTGGGCGAGGTCGCTTTGGGAATTCCTGAGATTGTCGCGGCGCAGGCGAGCCGCCTTGGCGAAGGTCGGATAGGCGAAATGGTTGATGTCGGTGATGCCGGCCTTCTTTTCCTCGGCGGTAATCTGAAGCTCCAGCTCGACGGCCATGCGTTCGAACTCGGCGATCATCATGTCGAGCTGCAGCAGCTGCCGCCGCTTCTCATTCACCTGAAACTGTTTCAGCCGAACGAGGTTTTCACGTGACTTCATGATTCGGTACTCCCGGAAACGCACACCCGCACTTATCGTCCAAACCACCTGGAAACGCCCAGGCCGCACCCGTGTCCACCGGCTTTCCCCCAACTATGGGAAACAAAACCCTAAAGTTTTTTGCCGGCGGTAACCATTCGTTTACGGGCATTGTTAATCATACGGGTCAGGACTTAAGGCCGGGTAAAAATTCCGGCCACCGATGCGGAAGCGACGTCGATGAGTCCCTGGAGTCGCTTAGTCCAGGTTGTTAATGTGTTGCATTAGGAATTTGGTTCTGAGATTCGTTATTAGATTCAAGAGGGTGTAGAAAGAGGTTAAAAAATCTGGTACCGTCATGGACGGGAAATTAGGATTTGTTAACCATTCAATGGCAGCCTCTGCACAAGGCAACCACTGCTCCGGGTCCGGACGGGTCGTGAAATGGTCCGGCAGCAGAAAAGGGGAATAAAATGCGTGTTCTGCTGATAGAAGATGACAGTGCAACCGCACAAAGCATCGAACTGATGCTGAAATCGGAAAGTTTCAACGTCTACACGACCGATCTCGGTGAAGAGGGCGTCGATCTAGGCAAGCTCTACGACTACGATATCATTCTTCTCGACCTCAACCTGCCTGACATGTCAGGCTACGAGGTCTTGAGAACGCTTCGCCTTTCCAAGGTCAAAACACCTATTCTCATCCTCTCCGGCATGGCCGGCATCGAGGACAAGGTGCGCGGCCTCGGCTTCGGCGCAGACGACTACATGACCAAGCCATTCCACAAGGACGAGCTGGTTGCCCGCATTCATGCCATCGTGCGGCGTTCCAAGGGCCACGCCCAGTCGGTCATCACCACCGGCGACCTGGTGGTCAACCTCGATGCCAAGACAGTCGAAGTCGGCGGCCAGCGCGTGCACCTGACCGGCAAGGAATACCAGATGCTGGAGTTGCTCTCGCTACGCAAGGGCACCACGTTGACCAAGGAAATGTTCCTCAACCACCTCTATGGCGGCATGGACGAGCCTGAGCTGAAAATCATCGACGTCTTCATCTGCAAGCTGCGCAAAAAGCTCGACGCGGCATCGGGCGGTCAGAACTACATCGAAACGGTCTGGGGTCGCGGCTATGTGCTGCGCGAACCGGAAGACATTCGCGTCAGCGCCTGAGCGACGAATCGTTCGAATCTTTTCAATAAAAAACCCGGCTTCGGCCGGGTTTTTGCATGATGGGCTGGTAACGGTCTGCTTCTGGGCTTCCGAGCAGAAGACCGTCACGCACTTTTTCTGGAGTTGCTCAAGGATGCCGAATCAGGTGCGCTCTTCAAGGTGCGAAAGCGCTCGAGCAACTGCGGGCGGTTGAACGGCTTCAAGAGATAGCCCTGGGCGCCGGCTCGCTTGGCCCGCATGATCGAAGCAATATCGAGCTCGACCAGGGAAATCAGGATCTGCGGCCTTATCGGGCTCTCCATGGCGCGGACGCGACGGATGAGATCGACCGCCGGTACGTCGGGCAAGGCGCCATCGACGACGATGATGTCGGGCATGTCGGCGGCGCACATCTCCAGCGCGTCAAGTCCGCTGGCGGCCTCGATGACAATCATTTCGGAGCCGCCCAGGATGCGTTTTGCAACCTTCCTGATAACGCTTGAATCGTCGACGAACATGCAGCGTTTCATTTCCGGGTCCTCTTTGCCTTCTGGCAGTCCGGTAGCGTCGGGGGCATCCAGGACGCACCATAGGCCAATCTGGTAAAGAAGCCGAAAAGGCGTTAGGTAAAATTTTTATAAAGATGGGCAGGTGCCTACTTTTATTCACGAATGCTTTGGCGCCGCCTGAACGACCAGACGCATCTCAAGTCGATGAGCTGGAATTACAGCTTTAAATGAAAAAATACTTCGCTTTATCGGCTGCGCATCAGGCCGCCGAAAGCACGATTTCTTCCGGCGTCGCGTGGATCGATATCGTCATGCCGGCCTCGCGCGCCAGAAGCAGCGTGTAATAGGGCTGCACGGAATGCGCGTCGATCGGCTCCTCCGGCTTGTGGCCGGAATGCAGTTCGAGGAATTTCGGCGGCACCCGCAGCATCGGGCCAGCCGACGCAAGCGCGAAACGCGGTTCGGTCTCAAGGTTTTCCAGCGTCACGGAAAGCTTGCCGCCGCGCGGAATGGCGGCATTGGCGACGAGGATCAGGTTGAGCAGCAGCTTGACCTTGTTCTTGGGCAGCAACGCGCGGGGCCCGTTCCAGGTCAGTTCCGGCTTTTCGTTCTTGAGGAAGGCGATGGCGACCGCTTCGGCATCGCCGGTATCGATCAACATACCGGCCGAACCGGCGGCACCGAAGGCGATGCGGGCGAACTGAAGGCGGGCCGAAGCGTTGCGGGCGCTCTGACGGATCAGCTTCATGGCGTCCTCATCGGCGCCGCCTTCATCAAGCAATTCGAGCCCGTTGTTGATCGCGCCGACCGGCGAGATGATATCGTGGCAGACCCGGCTGCACAAAAGCGCTGCCAGATCGGGTGCGGAAAGGGTGAACAGATCGGCCATCGGCGAAAAATCCCTGCAAAATCTCACAACTCATGGCCGGGCGATCGATCGTCGCCTGCCACACGAATCACGCACTCTCTCCTCAGGCTTTCTGAATACACAGCGCCCGTGCGTGCAGCAACAAATCCAAATTGTGGTTGTGGCAAATGGCGTGTTCACGCAGGCTGCCGACCCCAGTTGAGCGACCCCAAACAGCCTTCGAACCGCCATGTTCATGTGGGAGCTTAATGGTTGAAAAAGGATTACGGCATAATTTGCCCCTAACAGTTACCCTTAACGGCCGGCTAAAAGAGCCGTACGGGGTGCGAGGCGTCGGCGAAGGTGCTCCCTGACGGAGATTGGAAGCATGTTTTCCCGATACTACGACCGGAGCTTTCTCCGTGTCTTCTCAATGGCGGTCACGCTCCTGGGCGTTCTCGTCTTCTCGACTTCAGCCCTGCGGGCCCAGGAATACACCGCTCAGGAGATTGTCGATTCCGGTCACAAATTTTTTGGCGCCACATCGGGCGGACTCGCCACGGTGATCGAGAAGATTTTTGCCTCCTACGGCCTGCCCAACGGCTATCTGCTGGGCGAAGAGGGTTCTGGTGCGCTGATCGGTGGCCTGACCTATGGCGAAGGCACGCTCTACACCAAGAATGCCGGCGACCACAAAGTGTTCTGGCAAGGCCCGTCGCTCGGCTGGGATTTCGGCGGCGAGGGGTCGCGGGTGATGATGCTGGTCTACAATCTCGATGATGTGGGCAGCCTCTACAACCGCTATGGCGGCGTTGCCGGTTCAGCCTATGTGGTGGCGGGCGTCGGCTTCAACGTGCTGAAGAACAACAATGTTCTCCTGGTGCCGATCCGCACCGGCGTCGGTGCTCGGCTCGGCGTCAATCTCGGCTATCTGAAGCTTACCGAGCGGGCCACGTGGAATCCGTTCTAGGCTGAAGTCCTTGGCTGTCGTTGTCCAAAACCGGGACCGCTTTTGGGTCGACATGCATTAAACTCGTACCGTTGCGGCAAACCCTTGCCGCAACGCTGGATTTCCGCCATGTCAACGTGGCACAGTCAAAGCGATCTATGCGCTTTTGATGCTTGCCGGCCACAACGGGTAGTCACTTGGTCCAGTCGGTCCTGTTCTTCGTCCTCGGCTTTCTCTGCGCTGGCTTTCTGGCGCTCATGGTGGCTCCGGCCATATGGCGTCGTGCGGTCGCGCTTACACGCAAACGCATCGAATCCTCGATCCCTCTGACGCAGACCGAGATCCAGGCGGACAAGGATCGCATCCGCGCCGAATACGCCATGACGACGCGCCGCCTGGAAATCAGCGTCAAGGCGTTGCGTGAGAAGGCGGCCGAACAACTGGTCGAGATCAATCGCGGTCGCGAGGCCATGAAGGGCCTGGCGGTCGAGCGGACTGACAAGAACCAGGTGCTGACCGAGCTGGGCGCGAAGAACGAAGCGCTGCGTCAGCGAGAGGGCGAGTTGCAGCAGCTTTCGGAGCGTCTGAAGGAAACCGAACGCAAGCTGGAAAAGCGCGCCCTTGAGCTGGAAAAGCTGGAGCGCATGTATGACGACGCCAGTTTTTCCTCGAGCAGCCGGCAGATCGAGCTCGTGGCGCGAGAGTCCGAAATGCAGAAACTCGCCAGTGACATTGCGATGCTGCGCGGCCAGCGCAAGGAAGCCGACAGGCGCGGCCAGGAAATCGCGGCCGAAAGCAAGGCCGCGCGGGACGCCCTGAAAGCCGAGAAGAAAAAGACCGCCGAGCTCGACAAGAAGGTCGAACGGCTGCTGGCCACACTTGCCGATCGAGAAGACAAACTCGACCGCCGCGAAAAGGAACTGGCACGCATGCGCGAAAGATCGAAATCCGAGGACAGCGCGCCAGCCTTGCGGCTGGTCGGCAAGGGCGGCGATGTCGCGAGGAGCGATGATTTCGACAAGGCAATCGCCAAGCTCGATAGCGACCGTGAGCAGCTCGAGGCGAGGCTGACGGCGCTGGCGCGCGAGAACAAACGGCTGAAGGCGGATCTCACCGCACTGGCCGCCTCCAAGGCCGCTGACAGCAGCTCCGCCTTGCGCGAGCAGATGAACGAGCTGGCGGCGGAGGTCGTCCATCTGACGGCCAAGCTCGAGGGGCCTGGTTCGCCGATCGCCATGGCATTGGCGGTACCGTCGGACGCACGCTCCGGCAACGGTGACCGCAGTCTTGCCGACCGCGTGCGCGCGCTGCAGAAGGCTGACGCGACAAGCTGAGATCAGGTCTCCTTAGAGCATTTCACCGTTTCACGGAAACGGCGAAATGCCCTAACTCTTTGCTTTGAGGCAATTCTGGACGGAAAACCGCTTCACACTTTTCCTAGAATTGCTCTAGCCGAAAAATGATGCAGCGCGATGGCTGAAGCCGCGGCGACATTCAGGCTGTCGAAGCCTTCCGCCATGGTGATCCGCACGTCGTGCAGGCTTGCGAGCAGGTCGTCCGGCAAGCCTTCGCCCTCGGTGCCGAGATAGAGCGCCAGGCGCTCGCTGCGCTGCGCATCGCGGATGTCGGTCTCCCCGCGGGGCGAGAGCGCGAATTGTTCGAAGCCACGTCGGGCGAGCATCGTTGTGAAGCCGGCGGTGTCGGTGAACGATGCGAACGGGATCTTGAGCGCGGCGCCGACCGAAACGCGGATCGCCTTGCGATAGAGCGGGTCGCAGCACGTCGCATCCAGCAAAACCGCGTCAGCGCCAAAGGCGGCGGCGTTGCGGAAGATCGAGCCCACATTGTCATGATTGGCGATGCCGACGAGCACCACGACCAGCGCACGAGGCGGCAAGCCATCGAGCAGGGCTTCGGCCGGCTGCGGCGCTCCCTTGCGGCCCATGGCCAGGATGCCGCGATGCATGTGAAATCCGGCGATTGCGTCCATCACCGCGCTGGTTGCCACATAGACCGGGAGATCGGCGGGCGCCTTGCTCAGGATCTTGTCGAGACCCGCCAGCCGGTTTTCCAGGACGAGGACCGATTCGGCGGCAAAGCGTCCAGTTGTGAGCAGCAGGTCGAGCACCACCTTGCCTTCGGCGACGAAGCGGCCTTGCCGGCCGGCGAGGTCACGCTCGCGAATGTCGAGATAGGCAGCGACGCGCGGATCTTGCGGGTCGTCGATGCGAATGGGATCCATGCATTCCTCGCGACCGTCGCATCGGCCCGAAAATCCGGACCGCTTCCCGGCGCTCACCTTGTTTGGAAAGCACGATGCGACAATTCGGGACAATCAGCCAGCTTTGTGCGCCCCAAATCGGCGCATGCCGCTCTGAATCACCGGCGAGATCGGCGGCTGTGTGGTCAGGTTCCAGCACGGCGCAAGCGGTGCGCCATCTGGGACAGGTCATCCTTGCCGCTGCCGAAAATGCCGTCCAACATGACAAGCAGTTCTCGCACGGCGTCGGATTTGCAGGAGTAGTAAATCATCTGCCGGTCGCGGCGGGTGGCGACAAGGTCGAGCGCCCGCAACTTGGCGAGATGCTGGGACAGGGCGGATTGGCTGAGCATCACCTTCTCGGCTATGGCTCCCACCGACATTTCACCTTCGGCGAGGTAGCTCATGATCAACAGTCGCTTCTCATTGCCCATCAGCATGAGAAACTCTGCCGCCGATTCGGCGTTCACGATTAGCTTTGTCGAGACCATCGATCCCCCATGCTTCCTGTTCATCCCGACGCCATGGGGGCAATGGCGTCTGATTCCATAAATTCACTTATCGATCGGCGCTGGCGATTCAGCGTCACTAAAAGGTAGAGCATTTCACCTAAATCTCAAGTGTTGCTTTTGATCCAGCATAATTAAGTCTCAGTCCCGGCGTCGACAATGGCTCGGCCCGCCCTCGCCATATCGACCAGAACGTGCC
>NZ_RZRW01000261.1:0-8033 GCF_003998745.1 Mesorhizobium sp. M7A.F.Ca.US.014.04.1.1
GGCCCGCCATAGAAAGCGGCAAGAGCATTTTTCCGCGCATCCATGCTGTCGAAGCCGCGCATCCAGACGAACATGTCAGGCCGATCGAGATCCCGGAACTGGCCGATGATGGTCATGCCGGCGGCCTCCTGGCCCTCGATCAGCCTGCTGTCGAAGATGTCGATGAGCGTGTCGCGTTGGCCTGGCTTCAGCGTGTATTGCCGCAACTCGACGACAGGCGAGGCGAGCGCCGAGGGTTTCGGCGCGACGTTCTGGGGCAGGTTCATCCGGCATTCTCCAAAACAGGGTGATTGTCCTGTTTGTAAAACAGACCGGTTGTCCTGTTTTGTCAATATGCTAATGTCCGGCAATGTCAGCAGAGATGATCGCTCAACCAAAACCGCGCCCGGGAAAACGCATCAACGACCCTGAAGGCATGCGCAAGAAAGTGCTCGATGTCGCCGAGGACGCGTTCCAGGCGCGCGGCTATCACGCCTCCAGCATCGGCGACCTGATGGCGGCGGCGGGTGTCAGCGGCGGTGCGCTGCATCACCATTTCCCGACCAAGAAGGCGCTCGCGCTGGCGGTGATCGACGAGCGTGTGGCGGCAGCGGTCGAAGAGACATGGATCGCGCCGGTGCTGGCGGCGGCGTCGGCCCGCGAAGGCGTGCGCGCGGTGTTCGAGGCCGTGGCGGCGCAACTGGAGCAGCAGGGTTTCGTGCGCGGCTGTCCGCTCAACAATCTGGCGCACGAACTGTCGCTTGCCGACCCGGATTTCCGCATTGCCCTTGCCGGGATATTTGCCGGGTGGCGGCGCGCGATTGCCGACAAGCTGCATGCCGACCAGCAGGTGGGCAAGGACGAGGGCACGGACCCCGAACGCTTCGCCGCGCTGACGGTCGCCGCCTATTCCGGAGCGATGTCGATGGCCAAGGCCACGCAGGATGCCGGTGTGCTGCGGGATTGTCTGGCGGGACTTGAGCGAAGCGCGCCGTCGCCATCGCAGGGCGCATTGGCGGCCAGGCGACGCAACAGGATACTGCCACGGCCGGGAACCCCTTGACTCGCCGTGCTCTGGTTCAGCTACTCGGCCAGCGGCTTGATCGTCTCGTAGCCGTTGACGGATTCCGAACTGGTGCCTTCATCGTAGCGCCGCGCGAGCGCGGCTTGCAGATCTGGCGCATAGAGGGCGGTAAATGAATCCAGCGTCTCGCCGGCACCGTTCTTGAAGGTCTCCTTGACCGCCAGGACATTGTATTTGCACTCGCCCAGGCTGAATGTCTCCTTGCCCTTGACGACCAGGCTCAGCGTCTTGGTGCCCTTCGGCGGCTTGTTCGGCGACAGCTCGACGAACTCTATCGCGGCCTTTGTCCCCGCCTTCAGCGGAAACAGCTTTCGCAGATCGGAAAGCGGGATCATCGCCAGGCGACCGGTGTCGCTGTCGCGAAACACCTCGATCAGGCCGGCAAACAGATACTGGGTTTGCGGCGATTGCGATTCGTAGGTGTTGGCAACCGACATCATCCCGCCGGCCACGGGCCGAAATTCGCTCTGGATGCCGGGCCTCGCCAGAACGAAACCCTTTCTGGCGGACTTGACGTCGACGCAACCGGCCGCATGCGCAGTGCTCGCGCACAACATCGCGGCCAGGATCATGCAGATAGGTGCGGCTTTCATTTTTCGTCCTCCTCCGCTTGCGCAAGCGAGACATGCCAGACCCGTGGCATCATGTCGATGATGGCGCAGAGGCGCTGGACGACCGGCCGCTGTCCATGCTGAATCAGCGTATGATGAATCGCCGTTCGACTGCATCGCTTTCCCGACGCAACTTCCTGGCGCAGGCTGCAGGATTTGCCGCGGCCGGCGCCTTGTCGCGCCCGGCCTTCAGCCAGACCGGGCAACGCGTCCAGTCGATCGACGCCACTTTCCTGTTCATCGCCGATGTCCATGCCTGCCGCATGGCGAGCGGCTTGAGCCCCAACTGCCTGCAGGAAGGCAAGACCGACGCCGCGCTGCTGCGCAACGTGGCGGCGCTGAATGCGCTTGGCGACAAGGACTGGCCAACTGAGATCAATGGCGTCGCCACCGGCCTGCGTTCGGCCGGCAGGATAGGCACGCCGCTCGGCCTTGTCGACGGCGGCGACAGCACCGACGATGGCGGCGGCCAGATCACGCAGCCGAGCGAGGGCACCCAACTGCTCCAGTTCAGCCAACGCTACAGCCAGGGCGTCGGTCCCGATCGCGTGCACATGCCGGTTTATATCGGGCTCGGCAACCATGATCTCGACCAGAACGGCCCGCCGCACCATGTCGACTGGTATCGGCGCGAACTGCGCGACTATGTCGAGGTCAACCATCGCGCCGGCGTGTTCTTCAAGCCGCCGGTGCCGGCCACCGACTATGATGTCGACACCGACTGCTACTCCTGGGACTGGGGCGGCCTGCATCTGATCCAGACGCATCGTTTCGCCGGCGATACCGGCCACGGCGCCGAGAGCAGCCTGCCATGGCTGAAGCAGGATCTGGCGACCTATGCGGCGGACGGCCGTCCGGTCATCCTGTTCCAGCATTATGGCTGGGACACCTTCTCGGTGGAACGTTGGGATGCCGCCAAGCGGCACTTCGATGATGACGGCAGTGGTGCGCCGCATTGGTGGAGCGAGGCCGACCGGCAGGCGTTGCTGGCGGCGCTGAAGGGCTACAATATCGTCGGCATTTTCCATGGCCACCAGCACGAAACGCCGCTGATCTATCGCAGGGACGGGATCGACCTGTTCAAGCCGAAGGCTGCCTATATGGGCGGTTTCGCGCTGGCCAGGGTGACCAGCGACGGCATGGACGTGGTGCTGGGCGAGGCGACCGGCGATCACGGCGAGGTCGCCTTCACCAATGCTTTCAGCAAGGGTTGGAGCACCTGAAAAAGGCGGCCTTCGCGACCGCCTTTCCCTCGATAAAGCGCGTTTGCCGATGTCGGATCAGAGCGCCTTCTTGACCTTGTCCTTGACGTCGCCATAGGCCTTCTGCGCCTTACCGGCGGTCCGGTCTCCCGTGCCTTCGGCCTGGGTCTGCCTGTTGCCGGTTGCCTTGCCCGCGGCTTCCTTGACCGAGCCCTTGACCTGCTTGGCCACGCCCGCAACCTGATCCTTGTTCACCATTTTTTGCGCATCTCCTGGGGTTCTGAATTCGGAGGAATTCATTTGCGGTAGCTAACGAGCCGGCGTCGGTTAGGTTCCAGGCGTCGCCCGGACGGCAGATCAGGTCGCGCGGCCGCCGCCCTGGGGCAAGGCTGGTGGGCTAGGCTGCGAACACGCGTCGACCATGGAATTTGGATGGCCGTGCATGCGGGGAGAAAAATGGCTGAATTCACGCTCTACATCGGCAACAAGTGTTTCTCCTCATGGTCGTTGCGGCCATGGCTGGCGATGAGGCATCTGGAGATCCCGTTCGAGGAAGGTTTCGTGCGGCTGCGCACACCTGAAACCTTTGCCAATCTGGCGAAAGTGTCGCCGACCGGTCAGGTGCCGGTGCTGAATCACAATGGCAAGATCGTCTGGGAAACCCTTGCTATCCTTGAATATCTCGCCGACCTGTTTCCCGAGAAAAAGCTCTGGCCGGCCGATATCGACGCCCGCGCGCTGGCGCGTTCGGCCGCGAGCGAGATGCATTCCGGCTTTCGCGAGGTCCGCTATGGCTGGCCGATGAATTTGCGCCGGCCGAAGGGCCACAAGCCGCTCGACGCCGAGGGCGAGGCGCAACGCGCCCGTATCGAGGCGCTGTGGCGCGAGTGCCGGGAAAAATACGGCAGGGGCGGCCCGTTCCTGTTTGGCCATTTCACCGCGGCCGACGCCATGTATGCGCCTGTCGTCACCCGTTTCGACACCTATGGCGGCACGCTGGCGCCGGATACGCGCGCCTATCTCGACGCCGTGCTGGCAACGCCGGCGATGCGGCACTGGTATGCCGAGGCGGCCAAGGAGAGGTGGCCGGAACCCGGCCCGGACGAATAGCCGGATCCAACGAAAACGCCCCTCGCACCTTTTATCGTGCGGGGGGCGTCTTTGCCATCAACCGTTCTTTCGATTGCTCTCACGAACTGCTGACGACAAGGCATAAATGCGCCTTTGCGCGGATGGTTCCTGGATGCCAGAAAATTTTTTCAACTTGGCGCAAGCGCGCTGTTTGGCGCCCGGTTTGCCGTCATGCCAGCTGGTTTGGCCTGGCGTTTTGGGAGAAATCCGCATCTGTGGCTTTATGCAAATTTGACAGCGCGCCAAAAGAAGCCTACAAGCAAATCGTCGATATTTGTTTGACTGACTTTTGTTATCCGCGCTTTCGAGCGCGCCTTTGACGAACTTCCCACATCAAAAATCGGGACAAACGACGTTGTGCATCCGCATGGCGTCGAACGAATATTTGCCATGGAAAGGGTTCGTCATGAGCACCGGCACAGTTAAATGGTTCAACGCCACCAAAGGTTTTGGTTTTATTCAGCCTGACGACGGCTCGGCCGACGTTTTTGTCCACATCTCGGCCGTAGAGCGCGCCGGCATGCGTGACATCGTCGAGGGCCAGAAGCTCGGCTACGAGATGGTCCGCGACAACAAGTCGGGCAAGATGTCCGCCGACCAGTTGAAGGCGGCCTGAAAAACGAATTCTGCTCTCCCGGTGACCACGGATGTACTGGCACCGGTGAGTGGCGAATTCGGGCGCATGGCCGCGGAGACCTGAGTTTCCACGGCATATCATGTGCATAAGCAGGGCGTTCCCGTGCGGTGCATCCTTTTGGATGTCATCTGGTTGCGCGACGCTCTCATGGAAGGTCAGGCGGTGCCTGGCCTTTTTCATTTTCCGCGCCTTGCCGCCGAAAGTGCGCTGCGCGCCGGCCTGGACGTGCTAAGGGACGCTCCAGCAATTTGAATTCGCCGCGCGTATTGCTTTGTGCGTGATCCTGACCGAAGACCCGGTCTCGCTCCATCGGCACAGGCTCCTGACAGGAGAAAGATTTGACCACCAGTTCAAAGACAACCGTCGATCAGGCCGTGTCCCTGTTCAGCAAGACGCAAACCCAGTCGATGTCGCTCAACCGCATCAATTCCGAGCGCGACGCCGTCAGTGAGGCACGCGAAGCCAAGACCGCGCGTCTGCGCGAATTGCGCCTGGAGAAGGAGGCCGACGAGATGGCCGCCGCCGCCGCGCTAGCCGCTTTGCCGAAGCGGGCCGGACGACGCTGATGGCCACCAAACGCGTACCGCCAACACCGATCGCCGCCGACGCAACCATTGCCGATATGGTCGAAGGCCTCGACAAGCCGGTCGAATTCGTCCGGCGTGTGCTGGAAAAGCTCGAGCGCTGCAAGCGTGCCCACGGTGATGCCCAGGTTCGCGTCGGCGTGCGCGGCCGCGCCGAATGCCCGAACTACCTGATCGAGTATGTCCGCGAAGACGCCAAGACCCATGAGCGGGTGACGTATCAGGACGCCGCCTACAGCGGCAGCACGCATCGCGAGCTGGCAGCCCATCACATCGAGGCGGTGAAAAACTGGTCGCCCGAGGAAATGAACATCACGGCCGTTTCGGCGCTGATCGGCCGCCTGCGCAATCCGCGCGCCCCATCATCGCGCTTCGCCGACGAGGACTGACATGGCCATAAAATTCTCCTCCAAGGATCAGCCGGCAGCCTCGGGTGCTGCGGCAAAACCGGCGAAGCCGGTTGCCGCGCCGAAAGCCGGCGACGCCACCGAGGCCGCGACCGACCTGTTCAAGTCGCCGGCGGATTCGCCGAAGGGCAAGACGGCCAAGAAGAAATAGCGCCTTGCCGCAAGACGCCGATCACAACCCCGCCGCGCCAGGGCTGTCCGCCCTGGTGGCCGCCGCAAGCGTTTTGTCGTCGCAACAGGGCACCTTCGATTGCCAAAGCTGCGGTGCCTGCTGTTCCTATTCGGCCGAGTGGCCGCGCTTTTCCACCGAGGATGACGCACAGCTCGACCGTATCCCGGAAAAATATGTCGCATCCGACCTGTCAGGCATGCGTTGCGAGGGCGTGCGCTGCTCGGCGCTGTCCGGCGAGATCGGCAAGTCGACCGCTTGCGGCATCTACGACGTGCGGCCGGACGTCTGTCGCGCCTGCATGCCCGGCGACGAGGAGTGTCTGATGGCACGCCAGGCGCTCGGATTACCGGTGTAGCCAATCTCCCGTCGCCTCCGCTTGTGCGCCGACCCGCAGCCCGGTACCTTCCTGGCTTGGTAGGGTGGCGGAGGAACCATCGTGAGCATCGAATTTCTGTTGACGTCCCTGATTGTCGTGGCTTCGCCCGGCACCGGCGTTCTCTACACGCTGAGCGCCGGCCTCTCGCGCGGTGCGCGGGCCAGCGTCATCGCCGCCTTCGGCTGCACGCTCGGCATCATCCCGCACATGGCCGCCGCCATCACTGGCCTGGCGGCGCTGCTGCACACCAGTGCGCTCGCCTTCGAGACGCTGAAATATCTCGGCGTCGCCTACCTGCTCTACATGGCCTGGAACACGCTGAAGGAAAAGGGCGGCCTCAGCGTCGAGCAGGATGTGACGCCGCGCTCGGCCGGCAAGGTGATTGCCACCGGTATCCTCGTCAACGTGCTCAATCCGAAACTGTCGATCTTCTTCTTCGCCTTCCTGCCGCAGTTCGTCAGCACCACCGAGCCCAATGCGCTGTCGAAAATGCTGGAACTGAGTTCCGTCTTCATGCTTTTGACATTCGTGGTTTTCGTCGGCTACGGCATCTTCGCAGCCTCGATCCGCAGCCATGTCGTCTCGCGGCCAATGGTGTTGACCTGGATGCGCCGGACCTTCGCCGGCGCCTTCGTCATGCTCGGCGCAAAGCTGGCGCTGGCCGATCGGTAGCGGGGAGCGGTTCAGTCTCGCTGATCCGCTCTCCTTTGTTGCGCTATGCCGGGCGAAAAGCGGTTATGCGCTTTCGGGGCATTGCTCGGGGCGCGCTACCCCTTCACATAGCCCATCGCTTCGACGATCCGCCCATCGGCCACACGCATGAGGTTGACGCCGCGCAGCGAATTGCCGTCGGTCATGAAATAGCGCCAGCGGATCGTTGCCCGGTCACCGGCAACGAAGGTTTCCTCGATATCGAAGCGCGTGCCGGCCTGGGTCGCGATCGCCGTCCAAAGCCCGACGCACGCTTCCTTGCCGGCATGGCGAGCGCCGTCCGGCGCCGGCACGGTGTTCTCGATCACGCAATCCTCGGCCACCAGCTCGGCGAGTGCCGAAGGATCATGGCGTTGGAATACGTCGTTGTAGCGCCGCATGATCTCGGCGGTCTTCTGGGACAGATCGTACGCGTTTGCGTCCATGACAATCTCCTGTGTCATCTTCTTTCTCCTGGCTTCATTGACCTTTGGTGGCTTCGACGAGCGTTGCCTTGAGGGTGATCTGAGACACGCCGCCAAGGGCCCGCGAGACGAGGCAGCCCGCCTTGGCGGACTGTGTAAGGCGCTCGAATTCATCTTCGGCAAGTCCCGCGACCTCTGCCTCGGTTTCGAGTTCGATGCGGGTGATCGTCGGACCGGCAGCGGTTGCGCCAAGATGCACCTTGGCGACGGTGCTGATGCTTGTCGGGACATAATTGGCGTTGCCCAGTATGGCGCTCAGCGCCATCGAGAAGCAGCCTGCATGCGCCGCGGCGATCAGTTCTTCCGGGTTGGTGCCCGGCCCGTTCTCGAAACGCGACGGGAAGGAATAGGCGCCTTCGAAGACGCCGCTGCCGAGCCGCAACCGGCCCGAACCTTCCTTCAACGTCCCTTGCCATTTGGCCGAGGCTTCACGAATTGTCATGGTCGTTCTCCCTTGGGTTTGAGGACTCGATGGGTCAGGCGCCGTCGATGATCACCTTCCCGAAGACGTCGCCCTGCTGGAAATAGCGATAGGCATCGCCGGCCTCGGTAAAGGCGAAGACCTTGTCGATGACGGGCCGCAGGCGGTGCTGCGAGACGGCGCGCAGCATGGCTTCGAGATTGGTCCGGCTGCCGACGAACAGGCGGCTGATGGTGGCGAGGCTGCGCTGGTAG
>NZ_RZRW01000262.1:0-7994 GCF_003998745.1 Mesorhizobium sp. M7A.F.Ca.US.014.04.1.1
GAATAGGGGAATAGGGGAATAGGGGAATATGTTGCGCTCTTAGCCCGGCCGGCCAAATCTTTTTGCTTTTCCCTACTCCCTTACTGCCCTACTCCCTTATTCCCCTGCGAGCAAAGCGAGCACTTATGCCTTACGACCAGAAGAAAATCGTCGAAGCCCTGCGTGCTTTCGAACGCGGCGAGATCGTCGTCGTCATGGATGATGACGGGCGCGAGAACGAGGGCGACCTGATCGTCGCCGCTGTCCACTGCACGCCCGAAAAGATGGCGTTCATCGTTCGCCACACCTCCGGCATCGTCTGTACGCCGATGCCGCGCGAAGAAGCCAAGCGGCTGAACCTTGCCCCCATGGTCGCCGACAACGATTCCGCCCACACCACCGCTTTCACCGTCAGTGTCGATTTCAAGCATGGCACCACGACCGGCATCTCGGCCGAAGATCGCACTTTGACCGTTCGCAATCTTGCCAACGGCAATGTCGGTGGCCCGGATTTCGTCCGGCCCGGCCACATCTTCCCGCTGATCGCGCGCGAAGGCGGCGTGCTGATGCGCTCAGGCCATACCGAAGCAGCGGTCGATCTGTGCAAGCTCGCCGGCCTGCCGCCGGTTGGCGTCATTTCCGAGCTGGTCAATGATGACGGCACCGTCAAGCGCGGTCCGCAGGTGCAGGCTTTCGCCGAGGAGCATGGCCTCAAGCAGGTTTCGGTCGCCGACCTCATCGCCTACCGGCAGCGCAAGGAAACGCTGGTCGAACGCGTCGCCTGCTCGGAAATCGACACGCTCGGCGGCAAGGCACAGGTCTTCACCTACACGCTGCCGTGGGACTCCATGCATCACATCGCCATCGTCTGCGGCGACATTCGTGACGGCGAGGACGTGCCGGTGCGTCTGCATTCGGAGGATGTGGTGACCGATGTCTTCGGCACCAGCCACCGGCTCGACGCCATCATGAAGACAATGGGCGAGCGCAGGCGCGGTGTCATCGTCTATCTCAGAGAAGGCTCCGTCGGCGTTGCGCATCAGGAGCGCAAGCGGCCGGCAAGCGGCGACCGCGAGGATCACGAAGAGGCGCGCCGCCGTGAAAACGAGTGGCGCGAGATCGGGCTAGGCGCCCAGATACTCAAGGATCTCGGCATCTCCTCGATCAACCTGATCGCCTCGCGCGAACGCCACTATGTCGGCCTTGAAGGTTTTGGCATCCACATCGCCAAGACCGAGATCCTCTGAGCCTCCCGTCGATCCGGTTGCCGGAGAAGACGGATGAATGCGTCCCTGCCTTCCAGCCAGCGCAGCGAGCGGCTTTTGCTGCGCCGCCCAGAAGAGGCTGATCTGGATTTCCTGATCGATCTCTTTTCGCGCCGGGAACTTGTTGCGCATCGTCCGGGCCCTGTCCCGGATACAGCCCAGCAGAGCGCCGCGCGGCTGACGCGCGACATCGGTCATTGGCACAAGCACGGCTTTGGCCGCTGGGCGGTCGAGGCGGATGAAAAGCTGGTCGGCTTCGGCGGCGTCACGGTATCGGCGGATTTCGACGGTCTGAACCTGTCCTATCATCTTCATCCGGCGAGCTGGGGACATGGCTATGCCACGGAATTGGTGACGGAAGCACTGCGCACCGCGTTCGGCCCCTTGCGTGCCGATCGGGTTGTCGGCCTCGTCCGCCCCGCCAATCCGGCTTCGCGACGGGTGCTGGAGAAATGTGGCTTCGTCTTCGAAAAAGAGGTGATTCTGCACGGGGCGCCAACGATAGTTTTGGCATTGGCGCACCCAAGAAGAGTCAATATTTCAGGCCCGGCTGCCTAGAGCGGCGCGCCCGGCCTAAGGCCCGGGCGCGCCGGAACTATTCCGCAGCAATCGCGGCTGCTTCGCATCCGTCCGTCTCGCACTCAGCCGTGGCAAGGCTGCGCTGGCCAAGCAGCACCGTGGCCAGCGCGATCGTGCCTGAAGCCACAGAGACCCAGAACCCGTTCTGGGCACCGAACGCATCGACCACCGCGCCGGCCGCGAACGAGCCGAGCGCCATGCCGATGCCGATGCCGGTCATGACCCAGGTAATGCCTTCGGTCAGCATCGCCTCCGGCACATGCCGCTCGATCAGGCCGAAGGCGGTGATGAAGGTCGGCGAGATCGCCACGCCGCTGATGAACACGGTCAGCGCCAGCAGTGGCACGGTGTCGGCGGTGAGCGGCAACAGCGTGCCGAGCGCGACGAGGGCGACTGCGATGGCCAACTGGCGTTGCAGCGGCGCCTTCAGGCTGAGCGCGCCGACGATGATGCCGAGCACGAACGATCCCAGCGCATAAACGCCGATGACAAGGCTGGCGGCGCCGGGCTGGCCAAGCTCCTTGGTGATCGCCACGGTGCTGACTTCCGTCGTCGCGAAGGTCGCGCCGATGAAGATCAGGGCGAAGGTGATGATCTGAACCGGCCGCAGGCGGATCGCCGAGCCGCTTGAGCCATGGTCCACCGGCCGCACTTGCGGCTCCGTCGAGCGTTGCAGGATGAAGGCCGCTGATCCGAATGCGAGAAATAATGTGCTCACCAGAACGCCGGCTTCCGGGAACAGGGCAGCACTGAGACCGACCGATAGCGATGCCCCGGCGATATAGACCAGTTCATCGGCCGCGGACTCGAAGGCGAATGCGGTGTTCATCTGCGGCCGTCCGCGGAAAATCTCTGTCCAGCGCGCCCGCACCATCGCCGGCATGCTTGGCATGGCCGCGGCCAGTAAGGCCGACACGAACAGCGTCCACACCGGCCAGTCCTGGTTGGCCGCCGCTATCAGGACGGCGAAAGCCAGCACCGCGATGATGGTGGTGGGCACGACGATCCGTGTCTGGCCCAGGCGGTCCACCAGTCTGGATATCTGCGGCGCAACGAAAGCGTTGGCCAGCGCGTATGTTGCCGAGACGGCTCCGGCCAGCCAGTATTCGCCACGCGTCTGCGACAGCATCGCCACGATGCCGATGGGCGCCATGGCGATCGGCAGGCGCGCCATGAATCCGGCGGCCGCAAAGCCCTTGGTTCCGGGGGCACGAAAGATTTCCGCATAGGGATTTTGCATGGGTGGTTCCTCGACAAAGGACGATTCGGCAATTACATACGAAGCGTATGATTGTTAAATAGAGCATACGCCGCGTATGTCAATTGGCATACGTTACGTATGTGAATAGGGCCAGAAGCCATGCACAGACCCCGCAAGGAGATGATCGCCGAGACGCGCGCAAAGCTGATCGCGGCGGCCCGCCATGCCTTCGGCACAACAGGCTATGCGGAAGCCTCGATGGATGATTTCACCGCTTCGGCCGGGCTGACGCGCGGCGCGCTCTATCATCATTTCGGCGACAAGAAGGGGCTGCTGCAGGCGGTCATAGCCCAGATCGACGGCGAAATGGCGGCGCGCATCAATGAGGTCGCGTCGAGAGCGCCGACCCGCTGGCAGCATTTCGTCGACGAGTGCTCGACCTATATCGAGATGGCGCTGGAGCCGGAAATCCAGCGCATCATGTTCCGGGATGGCCCGGCCGTGCTGGGGGATCCAGCGCAATGGCCGAATGCCAGTGCGTGCATCGTGTCAATGACCGACCATCTGACCGCGCTGCAGGAGGAGGGGGTCGTTGTCTCGAGCCTCGACCCCGAGACGGCCTCGCGACTGATCAACGGAGCGAGCAGCCAGGCAGCGCAACGGATCGCCAATTCGGACGACCCCGAAGCGACGTCCAAGAAGGTGGTGACGGCGTTCAAGCAACTGCTCGAAGGCCTGCTCAAGAAGCCGGATCCGCAGTCGAATTGAAGTTCCCACCGGAGCTTTTCGTGCCGGCAGCTGTTCCCGATAGGAATTTTTTCTTGACACCTGCCCTCAGCTAAGGTACATATTCGTCCATGGTGCTGATTTGCGCCGGTGACCCGCCGCACAGGCGGGTTTTTCGTTTGATGCTCCGTCAGACAATGCGCCGGCGAAAGGCTGCGAAAGAAAACCGTTGCCCAGAATTCGTCGCCCTGTGGTGCCAGGGCCGGCAATTGACAATCGCCGGGTTGAGTTCATCCTCTTCCACCATCTCTGAGGCGGAGGGGCACATGTGGGATTTCGAGATCGGCCGGTCGGTGTCCATCATGATGCGGACCTGGCCGTTCATCGTCTTTCGTATGATCGTCTATTTCGGCATCACGCTGGCCTACATCATGGCGACCGGCACCGGTGCCTCGGTCGGCTATGGCGTCGGCCATATCTCCACCGATCCCGACGGGCCCATGTCCTTTGCCCTGTGGGGCGGCGTGGTCGGGTTTGGCATCGTCTCGATCGCGGTCTACTGGATCCGCGAATACATCCTCTATATCGTCAAGGCCGGCCACATCGCCGTCATGGTTCATCTGATCGACGGCCGCGACATTCCCGGCGGTCAGGACCAGATCGCCTACGCCAGGGATGTCGTCACCCAGCGTTTTGCCGAGGCCAATATCCTTTTCGTCGTCGACCAGCTCGTCAAGGGTGCCATCCGCGCCATCACCGGCCTGCTCGGCGGTATCGCCGCCTTCCTGCCGATACCGGGCCTGAGCGGCCTGGTCTCCTTCATCAACACGGTGATCCGCCTGTCGCTGACCTATGTCGACGAGATCATCCTCGGTTACAACATCCGCATCAATTCAGCCTCACCCTTCGAGACGGCGCGCCAAGGCGTCGTGCTCTATGCCCAGAACGGCAAGGTCATGGTCAAGAACGCCGTCTGGCTGGCGGTCATCATGTGGGGCGTGTCGTTCGTCATCTTTCTGATGATGCTGGCGCCTGCCGGCGCCATTCTGTTCCTGATGCCCGGCCAGCTCGCCGGCTGGGCCTTCGTGCTCGCCATCGTCTTCGCCTGGGCATTCAAGGCGGCCTTCATCGAGCCTTTCGCCATCGCTTGCCTGATGCAGGTCTATTTCAAGACCATCGCGGGCCAGGTGCCGGATCCGGCCTGGGACGCCCGGTTGGCCGAGGCGTCGTCGAAGTTCAGGGAGCTCAAGGACAAGGCGCTCGCCTCCTTCGGCGGTTCGCGCTGGGGTACGGCCGGCGCCACACCCTGATCGGCCGGGCAGGTGGTGTCTGGTGAGGCAGAAACGGTGTTGAGGCGCGCCACGGTGGACTTGAGCTGTGTCTCGCCTTGCCCGGAAAACGTCTCGCTCATGATCAGTTCCGGCAGCGGCAGCCGCCGTCCCCAACCATGCGTTTCAAGGTCCGGTTTGGAAGCGAACTCGGAAACACGGCCGACGCAGAGATAGGCGATTGGCGTTACGTGATCCGGAATGGCCAACAGCCGCTTCAGCGCCTCAGCCTCGATGATGCTCACCCAGCCGACGCCAACGCCCTCGGCACGCGCGGCCAGCCAGAAATTCTGCACCGCGCAGACGGTGCTGTAGAGATCCATCTCCGGATTGTGCCAGCGTCCCAGCGGCGAACCCTTCGAGCGCTGCCGGTCGCAAGTGATGCAGATGTTGAGCGCGCTCTCGCAGATGCCTTCCAGCTTGAGCTTGCGGTACAGCGCCTGTTTTTCCGCCTCGATCGCCGGCAGTTCCTGCTCGCGCGCGGCCAGGAACAGGTCGCGCACCTCCGCTCGTCGTCCGGCATCGCGAATGACAATGAAATTCCATGGCTGCATGAAGCCGACCGATGGCGCGTGATGGGCGGCAAGCAGCAGCCGCGCCAGCACGTCGTCATCGATCGCGGTGGGCAGGAAATGGCTGCGCACGTCGCGCCGCGTGAACATGGCGCGATAGACCGCATCGCGCGCATTCTGGTCGAATCCATCGTCAATGGCAGCGGTCATATGTTCCGGCATCGCTTGTCCCCTTGCGATTGCAGATTCAAAACGGTCAGAGCGTACTTTGTGCGTCCAAATGGACGCACGTCGCTCTGATGCCACCCGCCCGACCATGCGGATGACGATGCCTGCCAGGCCGGTCTTCTGGCTTGGGATCAACCCGCGTCCGGTGCCTTCCCGTCATCGACAGTGGCATTTACCGGCGCGGTCCCCCTCACAGCGTTGGGCACGCCACGGAATTCAACCGTGTTCCCGATTCTCCCGCTTGCGGCGGGCACCAGGCAGTGCCAAGGACTTTACGCCGAAGCGCCGGCGAGGCCAATGCCTGCGGCGACACGAATGGACGCAGGCGCGATTTTCCCCAGTCATCGGCCGCCCGTGCATGGCCTTTGTCGATCCGGGTCACTAGATTAGGACGATGACCACCCGTCTCTACACGCATCCGATCTTCCTCGAGCATCTCACGCCGCCCGGACATCCCGAGCGGCCCGACCGCCTGCGTGCCATCGAGCGCGTGCTCGACGAGGAAGCCTTTGCCGGGCTCGATCGTATCCAGGCGCCGGAAGGCGACGAGGCCACCATCCTCTACGCGCATCCCGCCGATTTCGTCGCCCGCGTGCGCGCCGCCATTCCCGACGAGGGGATTGCCCGCATCGATGCCGACACCACTGCCAGTCCGAAGAGCTGGCAAGCGGCGATCACCGCGATCGGCGCCGCCAACGCCGCCGTCGATGATGTCTTTTCGGGCCGCGCCGACAACGTCTTCGTCGCCGCCCGGCCGCCCGGCCATCATGCCGAAAAGACCACGGCCATGGGCTTCTGCCTGTTCAACACGGCGGCGATCGCGGCGCGTTATGCGCAGAAGAAACACGGTGTCGAGCGCGTTGCCATCGTCGACTGGGACGTGCATCACGGCAATGGCACGCAGGATATTTTCTGGGACGATCCCTCGGTGCTCTATTGCTCGACACACCAGATGCCGCTTTATCCCGGCACCGGAGCGAAGACCGAAACGGGCGCCGGCAACATCGTCAACGCACCGCTGGCGCCGCAGACCGGCAGCGAAGTGTTTCGCGATGCCTTCCTGTCGCGCGTCCTGCCCGCGCTCGACAATTTCGCGCCCGACCTGATCATCATTTCGGCCGGGTTCGACGCGCACCACCGCGATCCGCTGGCCGAGATCAATCTGACCGAGGATGATTTCGATTGGGCGACCGGCCAGCTGATGCAGCGCGCGGCACGCCACAGCGGCAACCGGCTCGTCAGCCTGCTCGAGGGCGGCTACGATCTGCAGGGATTGGCATTTTCGGTCGCCGCCCATGTCGGGCGACTGATGAAAGGATGAACGATGGCTGGTGAGACCAACGAAGACGTCAAGGCGATGAGCTTCGAGCAGGCACTCGATGCGCTGGAGAAGATCGTCGATGATCTGGAGCGTGGCGACGTGCCGCTCGACCAGTCGATCAGGATCTATGAACGTGGCGAGGCGCTGAAGGCGCATTGCGACCGGCTGCTGAAGGCCGCCGAGGACAAGGTCGAGAAGATCAGGCTGTCGCGCGACGGCAAGCCGGTTGGAACGGAGCCGCTCGACGCGGATTGAGGCCGGTCCGAACGATGGCCTCGCCTCACCGGTTTTTGGACATGATCATGATCGAGGATATAACTCGTTGCGATTGAAACAGCTCAAGGACAAGAGGAGATACGGAAGCGATGTGCAGAAACATCAAGACCCTGTTCAATTTTGATCCGCCGGCAACCAATGACGAGGTGCGCGACGCGGCCCTTCAGTTCGTCCGCAAGCTGAGCGGAACGACGCGACCCTCGAAGCAGAACCAGCACGCCTTCGATCATGCCGTCGACGCCATCGCGGCCTCGGCGCGCGAACTGCTCGATTCCCTGGAAACCCATCAGCATCCGCGCAATCGCGAAGAGGTGGCGGCCAAGCTGCGGGCAAAGGCGGCCATCCGCTTTGCCTGATGCGGCCAGGCGGCCTTCGACCACCGACAAGGAGAGTCCATGAGCTTCTTCCCCGGGAAAGACCCTGAGGTGGGCGATGCGTTCGCCAGCGATCAGATCGAATTGATGGTCATTCCGAACGCCAAGGACATCGGTGGTTTTCAGGTGCGCCGTGCCCTGCCAACGGCAAAAAGGCGGTTGGTCGGTCCGTTCATCTTCTTCGACCGCATGGGTCCCGCGATCC
>NZ_RZRW01000263.1:0-2408 GCF_003998745.1 Mesorhizobium sp. M7A.F.Ca.US.014.04.1.1
CCGCCAATTGGCGACCACAGCAACGACGCTGGACGAGCTTCGCCAGCATATGGCGGCGTTCGAGGGCTGCAATCTCAAGGCCACCGCCAAGAACCTGGTGTTTGCCGACGGCAACCCGGAAGCCGCCGTCATGCTGGTCGGCGAGGCGCCCGGCCGCGACGAGGACATCGAGGGCCTGCCCTTCGTCGGCCGCTCGGGCCGGCTGCTCGACCGCATGCTGGCCGCGATCGGGCTCGACCGCACTTCAGCCTATATCGCCAATGTCATTCCCTGGCGGCCGCCGGGCAATCGCACGCCGACGCCGCACGAAACCGAGATCTGCCGGCCGTTCATCGAACGGCAGATCGAGCTGGTCAATCCCAAGGTGCTGATCAACCTTGGCGGCCCGTCGGCCAAGACCTTGCTCAACACCTCGGAAGGCATATTGCGGCTGCGCGGCAATTGGCGCGTTCACACGACGGCATCCGGCATCGCCATCCCGGCCATGCCGACGCTGCATCCGGCCTATCTCCTGCGAACCCCGTCGCACAAGAAGCTGGCGTGGCGGGATTTCCTCGAAGTGAAGGCAAAGCTGCGAGCGCTCACCTAGCGATAACCTCGCAGGTAATTGAAATGCCGTCCTCACCAGCCTAACCATTCACTCATGACAACAGCCCAAACCTCCGCCGGCAGCCTTATTCGCGAATGGCGCACGCGCCGGCGCATGTCGCAGCTCGACCTCGCCATGGAGGCCGAAATCTCGCAGCGGCATCTGAGCTTCGTCGAAAGCGGCCGCGCCGCGCCCTCGCGCGACATGGTGCTGCATCTGGCCGAGCAATTGTCGATCCCGCTGAGGCAACGCAACCAGTTGCTGCTCGCCGCCGGCTTTGCCCCCAGTTTCGGCGAACGCTCGCTGACCGACACGACAATGGCGCCGGCGATGGCGGCGGTCGAAATCGTGCTCAAAGGCCACGAGCCGTTCCCGGCACTCGCTGTCGACCGCCACTGGAACCTGGTTTCGGCCAACGCCGCCATCGCTCCCTTCCTTGCCGATGTCAGCGAGGCTTCGCTGCTGACGCCGCCGGTCAACGTGCTTCGCCTCAGCCTGCATCCCGGCGGCATCGCGCCACGCATCGTCAACCTCCAGGAATGGCGCACGCATCTGCTCGAGCGCCTGAAACACCAGAATGACGCGAGCGGCGACGCGGTGCTGATCGAACTCGAGCGTGAGCTGAGGACTTATCCGTCAGGCTTGAGAGGCAGCCGGCCGTCGCCGGTCGAGGCGAACGCCATCGTGCATCCGCTCAGGCTGGCGCATGGCGATCAGGTGCTGTCGTTCATCAGCACCATCACCGTGTTCGGCACGCCGCTCGACGTGACGCTTTCGGAACTGGCGATCGAATCGTTTTTCCCCGCCGATGAACAGACGAGGACGGTGCTGGTTCGGTTGGCGAAGGAACGGGCCGAACGTTCGTAATCACCCTTCAGGCAAAGATGCCTTGCGCGTGCGGGTGCGCTCCAGGCCGAGCTGGCGTTCGCGCCAGATGATGAAGATGCCGGCGGCGACGACGATCAGGCCGCCGACAAGCATATGGAGCGTGGCGACGTCGCCGAAGACGAGATAGCCGACGACGAGGCCTAGGATCATCGAGGTGTATTCGAACGGCGCCACGACCGAGGCTTCGGCATGGCGATAGGCCGCCGTCATCAGGATCTGGCCAAGGCCGCCGCAGAAGCCGGCGGCAACAAGAAGGGCCGCCTGGAGCGGCGTCAGCGCCTGCCAGCCGAATGGCAGCGAGAGCAGCGACATGACGCTCGCCGTCACCGAAAACCACAGCACGATGGTCGCCGTACGCTCGCTTTGCACGAGATTGCGCACCAAGAGCATGGCGACGGCCGAGATCGCCGCCGCGACAAGAGCGGCCATGACGCCAAGCACTTCCTGGTCGTCGAGCGCCTGGTCGGAACTCAGCAGCGTCAGTTCCGGCCAGGAGATGATCAGCACGCCGACCAGGCCGACCGCGACCGCACTCCAGCGATACACGCGGATAGCCTCGCCGAGGAAGATGGAGCTGAACACCACCACCAGCAGCGGCTGCGCGTAGTTCAGCGTGATCGCTTCCGGCAGCGGCAGCCGGGTCAACGCGAAAAAGCCGAGCCCCATGGCGCAGACGCCGACCAGGCCGCGGGCGATGTGGTTGAACGGACGCTTGGTGGTGAAGGCAGTGCCGAGCTCTTTCCTGAAGGCCAGGAAGGCGATGATCGGGAAGATGGCGAAGAAAGAGCGGAAGAAGACAATCTGGCCGGCCGGAACCGTGCCTGCGGCTTTGATGCAGGTCTGCATGCCGACGAAGACCGCCACCGCCACGATCTTGAGCATGATGCCGGTAAGCGTGTCGTGCCCGCCGGCATCATCGCTGGCTGTGGCC
>NZ_RZRW01000263.1:2418-7955 GCF_003998745.1 Mesorhizobium sp. M7A.F.Ca.US.014.04.1.1
GCCGAGGGGCTGCCGGGGCCCGCTGTCACGCTCCCGACGCTTCTCGGATCGTCGCCCAGATACGCGCCGGCGTTGCCGGCATGTCGATGTGCTTGACGCCATAAGCGCGCCAGAGCGCGTCGGTCACCGCATTGAGTGCCGCCGGGGTCGAACCGATGGTGCCGGCCTCGCCCGCGCCCTTGATGCCGAGTGCATTGGTCGTCGACGGCACGTTGCGGGTCTCGAAATGGAAGAACGGGAAATTGTCGGCGCGCGGCATGGCGTAATCCATGAAGCTCGCCGTCAAAAGCTGTCCGTCCTCGCCGTAGATAGTGTCCTCGGTCAGTGCCTGGCCGATGCCTTGCACGACGCCGCCATGCACCTGGCCGGCGAGCAGGATCGGGTTCACGGTCACGCCGAAATCGTCGACGATGGTGTAGCGGACAATCTCGGTCGCGCCGGTGTCGGGATCGATCTCGACCTCGCAGATATGAGTGCCGTTGGGATAGGTGCATTCGTCCTGCACGAACTCGCCAAAGCCCTTGAGATCGTCAGGCGTCTTGGCGGCCTTGGCGATGCTGGAAAAATCGAGCGAGCGATCGGTGCCGACGATGCGGGCAACACCATCGGACAACTCGATGTCGCCGGCAGAAGCCTCCAGCTCGTCGGCGGCGATGCGCTTGATCTTGTTGGCCAGATCCTCGCCCGCGCGGGAAGCCGACACACCCCCCAGCGGAATGGAGCGCGAGCCGCCGGTGCCGCCGCCGGCCTTCAATTCATCGGTATCGCCCTGGCGGACATGGATTTTGTCGATGTCGAGATTGAGCTTTTCCGACAGGAACTGCGCATAGGCGGTGGCGTGTCCCTGTCCGTTGGTCTGGGTGCCGATCTTCAGCGTCACCGTGCCGTCGCCATTGAGTTCGACGAAGGCCGGCTCCGAGCCCGGAAAGGCACAGGCCTCGATATAGGTCGCCATGCCGAGACCGCGGATTTTTCCGCCGGCCTTCGACTGCGCCAGCCGCTCCGGAAACGCTTTCCATTCGGATTGCTCAATGGCGCGCTCCATATGGCCTTCGAATTCACCGGTGTCGTAGAGGCGGCCGGTTTGCGTCCGGTAGGGAAATTGCTCCGGCCGGATGAAATTGCGGCGGCGGATCTCCTCGACGGGCAGGCCGAGATCGTGGGCGCAGGCATCGACCAGTTTTTCCAGCAGGAAGGCTGCTTCCGGCCGGCCGGCACCGCGATAGGCATCGACCGGGCAGGTGTTGGTGTAGAGGCCGGTCACCGAGACGTCGAGCGCCTGGATATCGTAGACACCGGTCGACATGGTGACGCCGATATAGGGGATGAACGGACCATATTGCGAGATATAGGCGCCGATGTTGGCGAGCAGGTCCACCTTCATGCCGAGAAAGCGGCCGTCCTTGTCCAGTGCCATCTCGGCCGTGACGAAATTGTCGCGGCCTTGCGCGTCGGTCTGAAAGTGTTCCGTGCGGTCGCCGGCCCACTTCACCGGGCGGCCAAGCCGCTTCGCCGCTTCCAGCACCAGCGGATATTCGCGGTAGACGAAGCTCTTGGGCCCGAAACCACCGCCGACATCAGGTGTGATGACGCGCAACTGGCCCTTCTTGATCTTGAACACGCTGGCCAGGATGTACTGCATGGAGTGCACGCCTTGCGACGCGGTGGTCAGCACGAAGCGCTTCTCCTCGACGTTCCATTCGCCGATCGCGGAGCGCGGCTCCATGTAGTTGCAGACCAGCCGGTTGTTGACGAACTCGATGCGGGTGACGTGTGCGGCCTTGGCGAAAGCCGCTTCGGTCTTTTTCCTGTCGCCCATGTGGTAGCTGAAGGCGCGGTTGGAACCGAGCTCCGGCCAGACCAGCGGCGTGCCTTCGGCAAGTGCATTTGCGGTCCCGGAAGCCGCGTCTTCGCCGTCATAGTCGACATCGATCAATTCAGCGGCATCCTGCGCCAAGGCACGGCTGTCGGCGACGACGAAGGCAACGGCATCGCCGACATAGTTGACGCGGTCGCGGCACAGGATCGGGATGTCGCGCGTCGGCGCCTTGGTGCCGTCCGGCTGTTCCTGCATGACGCCGGATTTCAGATCGCCGAGATGGGCAAGGTCCTTGCCGGTCAGTACCAGATGGACGCCAGGTGCGGCCTTCGCCGCCTCGGTCGAACCGATGGTGAAGCTGGCCTTGGCGACCGGCGAACGCAGGAGATAGCCATGCAGGACGCCAGCCGGCTGGATGTCGTCGGTATAACGGCCCTGGCCCTGGATGAAGGCGGCATCCTCGCGCCGCAGCACGGATGCGCCCATGCCGAATTTCGGTGTGACGACGGTCATGGATGCCTCGTGATGATGACAGGAGAACGAACGCCTGAAATAGGCATTGCCTCAGTTTTGTCGAGGGGCCGTTTCGTGTAAAGAGCGCGGACTTCAAATTTCTTGGACCAGCGGACACAATCCGCCGCCAACGCAATCGACAGGAAAACCCACGGAATGCGCACGGACACCGGCCAGGTCTTCAAGCTCGAAGACTATCGCCCCAACGACTACCTCATTCCGCAAACCGACCTCACCTTCCGCCTTTCGCCAGACGCAACGCGTGTCACCGCCGTGCTCACGATAGAGCGCCGTGACGGCGTCTCCGCATCGGCTCCGTTGGTGCTCGACGGCGACGGGCTTACGCTCAAGCACATCGAGATCGACGGCAAGAAGGTAAAACCGGCGGATCTGCTGGCGACGCCCGACCAGTTGACCATCCTCAAGCCACCGGTGGCGCGGCGCTTCCAGTTGCTCATCGAGACCGAGGTGGCGCCGGCGGGCAACGAAGCCCTGATGGGCCTCTACCGCTCGAGCCACGTCTACTGCACGCAATGCGAAGCCGAGGGCTTTCGCCGCATCACCTATTTCCTCGACCGTCCCGATATCCTGTCCGTCTACACGGTGCGCATGGAGGCAATGCGCGACGAGGCGCCGCTGCTCCTGTCCAACGGCAACCCGCTCGAAAAGGGCGACCTCGGCGACGGCTGGCATTATGCAGTGTGGCACGACCCTTTCCCCAAGCCGTCCTATCTGTTCGCATTGGTGGCCGGCAATCTCGGCCGGCTCGCGGACAGTTTCGTCACCCTGTCCGGCCGCACGGTCGAGCTCGGCATCTATGTCGAGCCCGGCAAGGAGACGCTGGCCGGCTATGCGATGGACGCCCTGAAGCGGTCGATGAAATGGGACGAGGAGGCGTTCGGCCGCGAATACGATCTCGACGTCTTCAACATCGTCGCCGTGTCGGACTTCAACATGGGCGCGATGGAGAACAAGGGCCTCAACATCTTCAACGACAAATATGTGCTGGCCGACCGGGAGACCGCGACGGACGCCGATTTCGCCAATATCGAGGCGATCATAGCGCATGAGTATTTCCACAATTGGACAGGCAACAGAATCACTTGCCGCGACTGGTTCCAGCTCTGCCTGAAGGAAGGCCTGACGGTTTTCCGCGACCACGAATTCTCCGCCGACCAGCGCTCGCGCGCGGTCAAGCGTATTGCCGAGGTGCGGACCTTGCGCGCCCACCAGTTTCCAGAGGACCAGGGCCCACTGGCGCATCCGGTGCGGCCGCGCCGCTACCGCGAGATCAACAATTTCTACACCGCGACGGTCTACGAGAAGGGCTCCGAAGTGGTGCGCATGATCCGCACAATTCTCGGTGCCGACGTGTTTCGCGCCGGCATGGACCTCTATTTCGAGCGGCACGACGGTGACGCGGCGACGATCGAGGATTTCATCAAGGTGTTCGAGGATGCGTCCGGCCGCGACCTGTCGCAGTTCGCGCTCTGGTATCATCAGGCGGGAACGCCGAACCTGACGATCAGTTCGACGCACAATCCGGCCGCGCAGGAGTTCACGCTCGAAATCGAGCAGTCGGTGCCGCCGACACCCTCCGAAAGCCGCAAGCGGCTGATGCACATCCCGCTCGCTTTCGGGCTGATCGGCGCCGGCGGCAAGCCTGTGCCGTATAGTAGCGTCGAGGGCGCCAGCGTCGAGGACGGCGTCATCCATATCCGCAAGCGTCGCCACATGGTGCGGTTTTCAGGCGTCACCGAGCGCCCGGCCGTGTCGCTCAACCGCGGCTTTTCGGCGCCGGTGACATTGTCCGTCGAGCAGAAAGCCGACGACCAGTTCTTCCTCGCCCGCCACGACGGCGACGCCTTCTCGCGCTGGCAGGCTTTCAACACATTGTTGACCGATGCGCTGATATCAGCGTTCCGCGAGATCCTCGGCGGCAAGCAGCCGGCCTTTGCGCCGCGGCTGATCGAACTCGCCGGCAGCATTGCCGGCGACGAGACGCTGGAGCCGGCCTATCGGGCATTGGCGCTGGCCCTGCCCGGCGAAGCCGACATTGCCCGCGACATCGGCAGGAACATCGACCCCGATGCCATCTATGCGGCTCGCGAGGCACTGGCGCTGGCGATCGGCACTGCGAACCGGGACGTTTTTTCGGGCCTCTACCTCAGCCTTGCCGACAGAGAAGCGTTCAGCCCCGACGCGGCAAGCGCCGGGCGACGCGCCTTGCGCAACACCCTGCTGGATTATCTGTCGCTGCAGCCGGGCGGAGCGGAACTCGCTGCCGGGCATTTCCAGTCCGCGACCAACATGACCGACCGCGCGGCAGCACTTGCCGTGCTCGCGCATCGTCACCACGGTTCGCCCGAGGCGGTCGAGGCGCTGGCGGCTTTCGAGACGACCTACGGGTCCGACCCGCTGATCATGGACAAATGGTTCCAGATCCAGGCCAGCGTACCGGGGCCGCAAACCGTCGACACCGTGAAGGCCTTGACCAACCACCCGGCCTTCTCGATGGGCAATCCGAACCGGGTGCGCTCGCTGATCGGCACCTTCTCCAGCGCCAATCAGACCGGCTTCCACCGGGCCGACGGCGAAGGCTACTGGTTCTTTGCTCAAACCGTCCTCGAGGTTGAAAAGCGCAACCCGCAAGTGGCGGCAAGGCTGGCGACGGCGCTCAGATCCTGGCGTTCGCTCGAACCCTTGCGGCAGGCGAAGGCCAGGGAAGCGCTGCTCTCGATCGCCGGCGCCGAAAACCTGTCGGCGGATCTGCGGGATATTGTCGAGCGCACGCTGGCTTAGCCGCTCTCTTCCTTCTCCCCTTGTGGCAGAAGGGAGATCCGTGCACGCCGCCAAGCTGGTGAATTTCAACCAGGACCTGCCAGCAGCGGCTTCCGTTAGGCGCTGCGCCAGCGAAAGCCCATTATTTTAGTCGATTTTTAATCTTTTTTCGCCGGACCACTGGACAAGGCGAATCACCTTTGATTCTTTACTGACGATTCGGAAGTGCGGCGTTTGCCGGATCACCAAGCAGCATAGGCAAATTCGGGGAGTGCCATTTATGGCGAAGGCGGACGCGTGGGGCGCGCCCGGAGGGACGGTTTTTGCGCATCGTGAGACGCGCGGCGACGGTCTTGCCGGGAATACGCGACTCATCGCCGAACCGGCCTACCGGCGGCTTCTGGCCGCCGAGCCGCTGCTGCGC
>NZ_RZRW01000264.1:0-7926 GCF_003998745.1 Mesorhizobium sp. M7A.F.Ca.US.014.04.1.1
GGAAGTCGTTTGTGCCCTGCGTTCCAGGATGAAGCGCGCCGCTACGACGCGCGCCAGCGCCTTGTTGTGCGGCGCCACGGAATCCTCGAGGTCGACGATGACCACGTCGGCGCCGGCACCAAAACCCTTTTCCAGCTTCCTCTCGGAATCACCGGGGACGAACAGCAGCGAGCGCATGATCAGGCCGGCTTCTTCAGCATCATGGCTTGCCTGGTGCATTTGGCGACGAGATCGCCATGCTGGTTGTAGGCGCGATGCTCGAATTCGACGATGCCGCGATCGGGCTTCGACCTGGACTCGCGCACCGAGATGACTGTCGTTTCGACGCGAACGGTATCGCCATGGAAGACCGGATGCGGAAACACGGTTTCCTTCATGCCGAGATTGGCAACCGTGGTGCCGACGGTGATGTCATTGACAGAAATGCCGATCATCAGCCCGAGCGTGAACAGCGAATTGACCAGCGGCTTGCCCCATTCGCTCTTGGTGGCGAAATCGAAGTCGATGTGCAGCGGCTGCGGGTTCAGCGTCATCACCGAAAACAGCATGTTGTCGCTTTCGGTAACGGTCTTGCGCAGCGTGTGCTGGAAGACATGGCCGACGACGAACTCTTCGAGATAAAGTCCGGCCATTTCTCTCTCCTCAGGTGCTTGACGGTTGATAGGCGCTGCAAATCAGCCTCGCAAGCCAGTTAATGAACATGGTGAACGGTTCGTAAACCAATTCTGCCTACGGTCGTCAGTGGGGTCGGAACCTTCCGGCAAGGGGCGTAAGCAGGCGGGCATGGTTGTTGTTTCGCATTTCCTGAAATGGATCTACACGGCCAAGGTGTCGGAGCGCGCCGCGGCGGCGAGCGCTCTGGCCCGAGCCTACATCAATTCCGAATTGCCCTTCGAGGACCGCTGCGCCGCAGAGGCGGCGCTGACACTGTTGCTCGACGATGCCTCGTCAAAGGTGCGGCTGGCGATGGCCGAGGCGCTGTCGATGAGCCAACACGCGCCAATGCAGATCATCAGCGTGCTGGCCTCCGACCAGCCGGAAGTCGCCGGCGTGGTGCTGGCGCGCTCGCCGCTGCTCACCGACGCCGACCTGATCAACCGCGTGGCTTCGAGTCCGAAGGCGACGCAAAAACTGATCGCAGACCGGCCGCTCGTCTCGATGGCGCTGTCGGCGGCCATCGCCGAGATCGGCGAGGCGGACGCCTGCGCCGTGCTGCTCGCCAACAGCGGCGCCGACATCGCCTCGCTCAGCTTCCGCCGCATGGCCGAACGGCATGGGCACCTGCCGCTGGTGCGCGAGGCGCTGATATCGGATGTCAGGCTGCCGGCCGACTGCCGGCATATGCTGCTCGTCAAGCTTGGCGAAATGCTGAAAACGTCGCCACTGGTGATGGCGATGATGGGCGCGGCGCGAGCCGACCGCGTCATGCGCGACGCCTGCGTCAAGGCTTCGGTGACGCTGATCGAAGGCACGCGCACGGAAGAACATGCGGCCCTGATCGAGCATCTCAGGCTGCGTGGCGACCTCACCGCGAGCTTCCTCATCCGCACCATCGCGCATGGCAAGGTCGATTTCTTCGGCTCGGCACTGGTTGCGCTCAGCCAGCAGTCCGAACAAAGGGTTAGGGCGCTGCTGGCCGGCGGGCACGACGTGGCTTTGCAGGCATTGTTCCGCAGCGCCGGGCTCGCCGGCGCCACGCACGCCATCATCCTGCGTGCGCTGAAGATCTGGCGCGAGGTCGCCAACGGCAAGCGCGTCGCCGGTGTGCAGGAGGTAAGCTGGCTGATGCTCAAGGAAGTGGGCGGTCAATCCGCCGAGGGTGATCTCGCCGCCTTGGTCAAGTCGATCCATCTCGACGCGCTGCGCGAAAACGCACGCGGCCACGCGCTGGCGATAGCGGCCGCCTAGCCTTTATCCCTGGCGAAAAAATCCGGAAAATCCTCCATCGCGGCGGCGATGATGCGCAACGATGCCGCGATCTGCAGCAATTCCCCGGTACCGTTTCGCTGGGCAATACCAGCCGCATATTGCCGGGCGACGGTGACGGTTGATGTCTGCGGATCGCCGGGGGCGCGGAAGAGCAGTTCGCGCGCCAGCCCTCTCAGGAAGTTGGCGATCGAAAGCGCGGTCTCGGATGGGATGGCATGGCTCTGGCTCGCATCGCGCAGCCGAAGGACCTCCAGGCCGACGGTGACGGCGGCGACGCCGCCGCCCAGAACCGCATCGCCTTTCTGACCGGCATTCTGCACCAGCGGCATCAATTGGTTGATGCGGTCGTAGGCGAGGCTCTCGAAGGCCGACCGCCTCGGCACCCGCTCATGCAGGCAAAGCCGCGCCAGATCCTCACGCATGGCGCGCACGATGCGGTTGGCCGCGAGCCAAGGATCGGCCGGCAGCACGACGATGAAGACACCGATCGCCAGCAGGATGCCGACCAGGATCGACGCCGAACCGGCGAAGAAGGGTCCGGGATCGTAGGTCATCGCCTGGTGCGGACTGAGGAAGGCGAGAAAGTTGATGGCGAAAGCCGTCGCAACGCCGACATAGCGTGGATTGGCCATGGCCAGCGCCGTCGGCACCAGGATCGGCACGACAAACAGCATGAACCAGCCGAAGCCGGGCAGGGCGGGCAATGCGATCTGGCCGACGAGAAAGGCAAAGGGCAGCGCCAGAAGCGTTCCCTTGAAGAAACCCCAGGCGACCTGCACAGGGTCGGGGCGAGCAGCAAACAGGCTCGACACGACGGCGACGAGAATGACCGTGCCGGCGGCTTCCGACCATTTCGTCGTCAACCAGAAGGCCGCGACCAGCAGCGTCGCAAGGGCAGCGCGCACCGCGTTGCGCGATGCGCCGGCGTAATCGCGATGCACCACCAGCGCAGGCTGCCTGCTGCCCCTGGCCGGGCGCGTGGCAGGCGCACGCAGGGCATCGAGGCCGCGCAGCACCTGCTTGAGCGCATCGGCGAAATCGGCGGCAATGGTCAGGCGGGTGATCGTGCCGACCCTGTCGTCGCCCTGGTCGGTCGAGGCATCGGGCATTTGCCGGGCCTTGGCCGAGATGGTGTCGAGCCGCGCCACCCAAGGCGTGGTGTCGTCCAGCGCGCCGGGCTTCGCGGCCATTTCACCGACAAGGGCTTGCAACTCCGAACGCACCGGAATGAGCGCCGCATTCTTCGGAGCGGCATGCGAATGCAACGCACGTGCCGCCGACAGCGCCGAGAGCAGTTGTCCGATCGTGCGCCGGACCGGATGCGCGCGCGGCGCGAAGCTCGGCGCCTCGAGCCTGGCATAGGCGCGCATCTCGCCGAGCGTCTGGGTATCCGTGACCAGCTTTCGGTGCAGCGCGGACAGCGTTGCCGGGTCGCCGCCGGAGAACGCACCGCCGGCATAGGTGGCAAGATCGAGGATGCAGCGTTTCAGGCGCGAGACGATGGCGTCGCTGGCCAGTTTTGGCAGGATCAGCCGGCTGGTCAGGCCGGCGCAGACGATGCCGAGCACGATCTCGGCACAGCGCGCGACAGCGAGGTCGACGACGAGATGCGGCTGTCCGAAAGCGGGCAGGCCGATGATCATTGCGGTGTAGCCGGCCAGGGCGGCGCCATAGGCTTCCGGATTGCGCAGCAGCGACGAGACGAAGGTGCAGATGCCGATCCAGACGGCAAGCACAGTCACCAGCACCCAGGGGTTGGTGCCGAAAACGGTGGTGATGCCGATCGCGGCGATGCCGCCGACCAGCGTGCCGAGCAGCCGGTAGAAGCCCTTCGCCAGCACCATGCCGGCAACCGGCTGGGCGACGATGAACACCGTCATCATGGCCCATTGCGGATGGTCGAGCTTCAGCGCATAGGCTGCCAGCAGCGCGATCAAGCCGGCTGAAACGGTGCGCAAGGCAAAGATCCAGTCGGAGCGCGTCGGCTGCGTCAACCCGGCTAAACTCGTCCCGAAATAGCCTTTCAGCCGCGTCCTGGTCACATGCTCGTCTCCGCAGCTGGAGCCTTGTTATGGACCGGCTGGCGGCTAGATATCCAGCACTTCCGTCTCGGCGAATTCGGCGCGTTCCTGGATGAACCGGAAGCGGGCCTCCGGCTTCGTGCCCATCAACGCATCGACGGCGTCCTTGGTCGCCGTCTCGGCGTCGATTACATCGATCCTGAGCAGCGTTCGCTTCCTCGGATCCATGGTGGTTTCCTTGAGCTGGGCGGCCATCATCTCGCCCAGACCCTTGAAGCGGCCCAGTTCCACCTTGCCGCGCCCGGTGAATTCGGTGCGCAGGAGCTCGTCCTTGTGGGCGTCGTCTCGGGCATAGGCGACCTTGCCGCCTTGCCTGATCGAGTAAAGCGGCGGCACGGCGAGATAGAGATGGCCGCCACGCACCAGCGCCGGCATCTCCTGATAGAAGAAGGTGATCAGCAGCGAGGCGATATGGGCGCCGTCGACATCGGCGTCGGTCATGATGATCACGCGGTCGTAGCGCAGATCCTCATCGCGGTACTTCGAACGCGTACCGCAGCCGAGCGCCTGGATCAGGTCCGAAATCTGTTGGTTGGCCGCCAGCTTATCGTTGCCGGCGCTGGCGACGTTGAGGATTTTGCCGCGCAATGGCAGCACGGCCTGGCTGGCGCGGTCGCGCGCCTGCTTGGCCGAGCCGCCGGCCGAGTCGCCTTCGACGATGAACAGTTCTGCACCGGCCGCGGCATTCTGCGTGCAGTCGGCGAGCTTGCCCGGCAGCCGCAGCTTGCGCACCGCGCTCTTGCGCGACACTTCCTTTTCCTGGCGCCGGCGCACCCGCTCGTCGGCGCGTGCGATCACCCATTCGAGCAGCTTCGAGGCTTCCTGCGGATTGTCGGCCAGCCAATGGTCGAACGGATCGCGGATCGCGGTCTCGACAATTCGAATTGCCTCGATCGTCGCCAGCCTGTCCTTGGTCTGTCCGACGAATTCCGGCTCGCGGATGAACACCGACAGCATGCCCGCCGCCGAGATCATGACGTCTTCCGAGGTGACGATCGACGCGCGCTTGTTGCCGACGAGGTCGGCATAGGCGCGCAGGCCTCGCGTCAAAACGTTGCGGAAGCCGGCCTCGTGGGTGCCGCCTTCGCCGGTCGGGATGGTGTTGCAGTAGGAATTGATGAAGCCGTCGCCGCCGAACCAGGTCACCGCCCATTCGAGCGAGCCGTGGCCGCCCTGTTTCTCGCTCTTGCCGGCGAAAATCTCGCGCGTTACCTGGAAGTCGTCGCCGAGCGATGCCTTGAGATAGTCCTTCAGGCCGCCGGGAAAATGGAATTCCGCCTTGGCCGGCGTCTGGTCTTTTTCCTTGATCAGCGACGGATCGCAGGTCCAGCGGATTTCGACGCCGCCGAACAGATAGGCTTTCGAGCGCGTCATACGGTAGAGCCGCGCCGGTTCGAACGCCGCGCCCTTGCCGAAAATCTGCTCGTCGGGGTGGAAGCGGATCTTTGTGCCGCGCCGGTTGTGGACCTCGCCCAACTGTTCCAGGCCGGTCACGGGAACGCCGCGCGAGAATTTTTGCCGATAGAGTTGCCGTCCCCGCGCGACCTCGACCTCGAGATGGTCCGACAGCGCGTTGACCACGGATACGCCGACGCCATGCAGGCCGCCTGATGTCTCGTAAACCTTGGAGTCGAACTTGCCGCCCGAATGCAGCGTCGTCATGATCACTTCAAGCGCCGGCTTCTTGAACTTCGGGTGCGGATCGATCGGGATGCCGCGGCCATTGTCGGTCACGGCGAGATAGCCGTCGGCCGAAAGCTCGACATCGATGAAGGTGGCGTGGCCGGCAACCGCTTCGTCCATCGAATTGTCGATGACCTCGGCGAACAGATGGTGCATCGCCTTGTCGTCCGTGCCGCCGATATACATGCCTGGCCGGCGGCGCACCGGCTCCAGCCCTTCCAGCACCTCGATGTCGGCGGCGCTATAGCCCTCGCTGCCGTCCTTGGTCGAGGCAGGACGCTTGGTGGCTTGCACCACCAGTGGATCCGCCGGGCGCGCAGCGGTACGCACCGGCTGCGGCTGCTTGTCCATATTGCCGAAGAGATCGTTGCTGTCGTCCATGCCTGCCATAGGTTCCGGTGCTGCGAATCACCTCGCGATACTGCCACGCTTTTCAGCGCCAAGCGACCGAGGTTCCTGTTCCGTTCGGGGATCTGGGCCCTCTTACCCCAAAACCATTCGATAACCAAGCCGGCGGAAATAGATCCGATACCAACGCCCGGGATTCCTGATTCTTTAACAATGCCGCCTAACGTGAGCCCAACTAAATAAGAAACTGCTGATATCAGGGGTTTAGGCGTGAGGGGCAAGGCCATATCGATGATCGGCATCGCCGCCGTTTTCGGCGCGATCTCGATCTTTGCCGCGGATTTCTGGGTCAAAAGCCAGGCCAAGGCCGATTCCGAAGAGAAGACGTCGTCGATTCCGGCACCTGTCGTGCCGAAAGTCGAATTCAAGACCATCGTGGTGGCGAATGCCCCGTTGCGCTACGGCATGGAGCTCGACCGCGCGCAGCTCAGCGAAATCCCGTGGTCGCAAGAGTCCGTGCCGCAGGGCGCCTTCACCACCATCAATGCGTTGCTCGCCGACGGCAGCCGCGTGGTGCTGTCGCCGATCGAGGTCAACGAACCGGTGCTGCTGGCCAAGCTGTCCGGCCCGAATGGCCGCGCGACGCTCTCCAACATGATGACGCCCGGAATGCGGGCGGTCACCATCCGCACCGACGAGATCGCCGGAGTCGGCGGCTTCGTCACGCCCGGTGACCGCGTTGACGTGGTGCTGACGCGCGATGCCGGCGAAATTCAGGAAGTGGCCAAGAATGCGCAAGGCGCTGCCGGTTCCACCATCACCTCCGAGATCGTTGTCGCCGATGCCAAGGTGCTGAGCGTCGGGCAGGGCGCCGACGAGCGCCAGACGACGCCGCAGATTTCCAATTCGGTGACCATCGAGGTGACGACGGACGGCGCGCAGAAAGTAGCGCTGGCCCGCACCGTCGGCACGCTCTCGCTGTCGCTTCGGTCCGCCAGCGAAGGCGCTGACGGCAAGAGCGGCGTCACCACCATCTCCTCCTTCGGCGGATCGGTCGCCTCGAATGTGCAGGCCGCGGCCGGCTCGGTGTTCGACGCCGTCACCAAGGAGCCGGAGAAACCGAAGTTCAAGACGGTCATCGTAACGCGCGGCACGAAGGCCGAGGAATACCAGGTTCCTTCGCGGGACCAGAAATAAACCAGTGGGGACTGGGTGAGGGACGGGACAATGTTCGGGCTGTTCATATATCGGGTCATGACGCGGTTGCGCGTTTTGCGCGCCGTGGCTGTCGCGTCTTCGCTGGCCGCTGCGGTGATGCTGGCCTTGGGCGCCTCGGCGGCGAGAGCTGACAACGACGTCGTCTACGTGTCGTCGACCAAGAATGCGTCAATCAAGGTTGCCAAGGGCAAGCCGAAGACGATCATCACCAGTGCTGCCTTCTACCAGATCGTCATCGGCGATCCGGAGATCGCCAACGTCAATCCGCTGACCGACAAATCCTTCTATGTGCTCGGCAACAATCTCGGCACCACCGGGATTGCGCTGTTCGATGAGAAAAAGCAGCTTGTCGGCACCGTCGACATCGAGGTGACGCTCGACACCGACCAACTGGCCAGCACCATTCGCGCCAGCGTGCCGGATGCCAGGATCAAGGTCGGATCGGCCAATGGCCGTGTCGTGCTGTCGGGCGAGGCCGACGATGCCGTCGCCGCCGAAAAGGCAAACAAGATCGCGACGCGCTTTTCCGGTGCCGAGGAGGTGATCAACTCGGTCAACATCTCATCTTCGCAGCAGGTCGAGCTCAACGTCCGCTTTGTCGAGATCAACCGCCAGGCGGGCCAGGATCTGGGTGCCAAATACGCCGGCAATTTCGCCTATGGCCTTG
>NZ_RZRW01000265.1:0-7879 GCF_003998745.1 Mesorhizobium sp. M7A.F.Ca.US.014.04.1.1
CGGATGCGCAGGCGCCCGCCGGCGGCGTCAGCTCTACGGCACGTGACCTCTCGCAATGGGTGCGCCTCATCCTCCACAACGGCGTTTATGCCGGCAAGACACTGATTGCCGCCGATGCGCTAAGCCAGACGCATGTTCCGCTGATATCGCGCGGCAACAACCCCGTCTCCGGCGGCGCATCGTTCTACGGCCTCGGCTGGAATGTCGAATTCGGCCGACACGGCCTGAGCTGGGGCCACGCCGGCGCTTTCAGCGTCGGCGCGCGTACCCTGGTGACAGTCTTCCCAAAGGAGAAGCTGGGCATAGTCATCGTCGCCAACGCCTTTCCGACTGGCCTGCCGGAGGGATTGTCCGACAGCTTCGCCGATCTCGTCTTCGACGGTAAGGTCGAGAAGGACTGGGTCAAGGCGTGGAATGATATCTATGCGGGCCTGTTCGGTCCGGTGGTCGCGGCGGCCAAGGCCGCCTACGCCGCGCCGCCGTCTCCGTCACGGCGAGCCGGGCCGGGCAGTGTCTATGCTGGCCGGTACGCCAACGACTTCATCGGCGACGCGATTGTGTCGAAAGCGGGAGACGACCTTGTACTCAAGGTGGGCCCGGCCGCCGGCCGGTCCTATTCATTGAGGCATTTCGACGGTGATCTTTTCCTGACCTTCCCCGACGCGGAGACGCCGGACAGCCCCTCGGGTGTAAGTTTCGTGGTCGGCGCTGACGGCAAGGCGTCGGCCATGACTGTAGGTTTTCTCGACGACAATCATCTCGGCACGCTGCAACGTGTGGGGGACTGACTTCCAAATCGACCGGTCCCGCCGGGAGTCAGGATGCCGGGCCGTATCGGAGCAGTTTGAAGCAATCGCCGTTGCCCGATTTCGTCTGTGCCAGCGAGGGCTTCGATCTGTCGATCCATTCCTGATGTGACCTCGCGTCGGCTTCGATCGCGTCGACCGGTGCAAGACTGACAAAGCTGCGTCCGTGGCTGAGAAGCCAGCACGCACGGCCGAGAAATCGCCTGCTGCGCTGGCGCAAGAGGTCGGCATCGTAGAAGATGTCGAGCACCTCGTGCTTGATCTTGCGCTCGGTTTCAGGATTGGCGATCGCAACCTCGATCGGCTCGCCGCCGATCGCATCCTGCAGGTCCTTGTAGTCGAGGGTGAGTTGGGTGATGGCATATTTGATCTCGCTCTCGTCGCGCACGATGTCGAACCATAGCGTCGGATCGAGCTGGTTGACGACGAACGACGACTCGAAATCGCGCGACAGGTTGAGGATGTCGAAGTCCCGGATGTCGACGTCGCGCTCAACCAGCAGGATTTCGCGGATCTGCTTGCCAAGCTCCGCTCCCTGCGCGCCGATGGCGGCGTTGGTTCCACCAAGTTCGGGACTAACGTAGGCCCCGCCGTCATCCAGCAGCGCGTCGAATTCGCCAAGTGACTCGACGAGGGGAGCGCCACGAGCGATGCGCGCCGCCAGCTTGGCCAGAACCTGCTGGAGATCCGTTTCGCGTCTGCGCTGGTCTTGGTAATTCTGCTGGAAAAAGAAGATGAACAGCGACACGCCGATGCCGATCAGGATCACGCCCAACTGCGAGAAGATGTTACGGTAGTATTCCAGCAGCTTTTCGCGATGACGCACGTCGTCGCGCACACTGTGGGCGACGCGCAGATTGACGATCAGCGACAGGATGAGCAGCCCAGTACCGACGAGGATGAGGCCGCCGATGAGCAGGTAACCATGGCCTGTGCTGAAGTCCATTCGTTTTCCCTGAAGCCCAGACTGCGCAGAATAGTGCCATTTTGGCTAAATACCTACGGATTTGCAGGCGGTGGATTTGATGGCGGCGACCACCCCAGAAGGGTGACCCGCCTGGCCATCCGGCCGATAGCTCCGCCAGAAACTGCCCCGAGAACCCTGATGACTTCAGACACGAACCTCCACGATGCACGCTCCGCCGATCCTGACACCGCCTGGCAGGCGGACGTCCGCGCCGGGGTGCGCCACGTCCGCGACCTTGACCGCCTCCCGCTGTCGTCAGCCGAGCGCGCAGCCGCCCAGGCCGCGGCGGCGAACCACAAGGTGCGCGCGCCCAAAGCCTATCTCGACCTGATCGACTGGAACGACCCGGCTGATCCGATCCGGGCGCAGGTCATCCCGTCTCCGCAAGAACTTGAGGAAGCGGAAGGCGAACTCGACGATCCGATCGCCGACCATGACTTCAGCCCGGTGCCGCGCTTGACGCATCGCCATGCCGACCGGGTGCTGTTGTTCCCGACCTACCAATGCGCGGTCTATTGCCGGTTCTGCTTCCGCAAGGAATCGCTGACCTCGATCGGCAGGGGTTATACGCGCGAGGCGCTGGAGCCGGCGCTGGCCTATATCGCGGATCACCCCGAAATCCGCGAGGTGATCCTGACCGGCGGCGATCCGCTGTCGCTGCCCGACAAGGCGCTGGCCGAAATCCGCGCGCGCATCGAAGCGATCGCGCATGTGCGGCTGCTGCGCATCCACACGCGCGTTCCGGTGGCGCTGCCGTCGCGCATCACGCCGGGGCTGGTTGCGGCCCTGCAGGGCCGGCTGATGGTCACCATCGTCACCCATTTCAACCACGCGCGGGAAATCACTCAGGCCACGGAAACCGCCTGTCGCACGCTGCGGCAAGCCGGCTTCGTGCTGCTCAACCAGAGCGTTCTGCTCAAAGGCGTCAACGACAGCGTCGAGGCGCTGGAGGAGCTCTGCCGCGAGCTGATGTATCGCCTCGGCGTCAAACCCTATTACCTGCACCATGGCGACCTCGCGCGCGGCATGGCGCACCGGCGCACGACGATTGCGCAGGGGCAGGCGCTGACCGAAGCGCTGCGGGCGCGACTGTCGGGCATCTGCAACCCCGTCTATGTGCTCGACCTGCCGGAAGGCGGCGGCAAGGTGCCGATCGGGCCTTGCCATGTCGAGGGACGGGAGGGCGAGAACTGGCGGCTGCGCGGGCTGGATGGCGAGGTGAGGGCGTATACGGAGATCGTTGGCGAATAGGACTGCGCGCTAACCCCTGTCTTTCTCGACAAACGCCAGCACCACCACGCGCGGGGCAACGCAGTAGGCGAGCCTGGCCTTGCGGCCTGTCTTCGTCGTCGCGTGGCCTGCGTTCAGGTCGACGGTGATGTCCTCATAGCCCAGCACCTCGCGATCGAGCGGATAGACGGCCTTGTAGACGGCTTCCTTGGCGGCAAAAAGGATGCGGCCGGCAAGATGCCGGTCGGCTGCGTCGGTGCGGTCCGCGGGTGTTGTCACGAGCGCCAAAATATCATCCGGGAGAGGCTGCGCGGGCTCGACGTCGATGCCGAGCGAGGCGATATCGCCAACCGGTGCAACCGCCGCTACCGCCATGTCGTCGTCGTGCGCGAGCGAACCCATTATTCCCTCGGGCCAGACCGGCGCGCCGGTTGGCGCGCGCAGGATGGCGACGTCGCCGACGCCAAGCTCCGCCAGCAGTCCGTGCGCGATCCAGCGCGCAGCGCCGCTGGCGCGCCGCATGGCAAGCTGGCGCGCCGCGATAGAGCGGGCTTCCATGGGCAGCAGATGGGCTTCATCGCCTTCGCGGATCAGGCGGCATCCGATCCGGACACCGCTCGGCGCGATCGCGGCCATAGCCTCCAGCAGGGTCGTTTCCGCCGATGAATTCGCAACGGGCGGCGTCAACGATCGACCATCGGCAGGACGGCGATCATTTCTCCGTCCTCGTCGATGCCTTGTTCCACGAAGCCGGCTGCGCGATAGAGGTGGCGTGCGGCCTCGTTCTCGGGCTCGTAGCAGATCGAAACCTCCCTGATATGGCCGAGATTTCCGATCTCGTCGAGCAAGGCGCGCAATGCGGCTTTGCCATAGCCTTTGCCCTGGTGGGCGCGGTCGATCATGAAGCGGTAGACCAGCGCCTCGTTGTCCGACGCATCGTACATCAGGAAACCGACGACACGGGTCCCAGCCATGATGGCGCGCGGCCGCGCGTCTTCGTCGGTTTCGGCTTCTTCGAGGGACTCCGAATTGCCGGCGACGAAATCCCTCTGCTCCGGAGCCAGTTCCAGGGCCGCCACCAGAGCGCGGTTGGCCCTGGTCACGGCAACGAGACGGATGTCCTCGGTGTTCAAGCCGATGCCTTGGCCGAGGACTCGGTGATCGGTTCGACGAAGCGATGCAGCTTGGCCGGGTTGCCGCGCCATATGGAGTTGGGCTCCAGCTCTTCGCCCTTCATGACGAAGGAGTCGACATCGACCACCGAACCTTCGCCCATGACAACGCCGTAGTGGACAAAGGCGGAGGGTCCGAGCGTGCAGCCCTTGCCGATGCGGATGAAGTCGGACTTGAAGGCGCCTTCTTCCAGCGAATGGGCCTGGATGACGCAGCCCTCGTTGAGGGTGGCGTCGTCGCCGATCTCCACCAGCGAGCGTTCTGTCAGATTGCTGCCGCCGTCATAGACACGGCTGCCGATCTTGACGCCCAGCATGCGCAGGATCATCGGCCGGAACGGCGTGCCGGCGAACAGCCGCACGATCGGCGAATCCGCCAGCTTCCAGTGGCGTTCATGACGCCAGAACGCGACGTCATAGATCGTCGTCATCTGCGGCTTCAGCCTGCCGAAACCAAGACTTGCCCGTTCCACGAAGATGTAGAACGGAATGGTGATCGCCGAGGTCAGCAGCACGGCGACGAACAGTGCGACTTCAGCCCATTCGGTGTAGTAGTTCAGCGCCCGGTCCCAGATCGCCAGCGTGGCGAACAGCATGACCCATTGCGTTGCCACGAACAGCAGGATCGTCACCAGATTGTGGCGGTTCTTCAATGGGATGCGCCGGCGCCGGTCGTCCTCGTCGATGCCGGCGATGAGTTCCTTGTCGCGGTTCACCATGCGCGGGATTTCAAAGGCAGGCGAACCCAAGAGCCCGACATTCTCGCGCAGCGGCCCGTCGATGGGGATCATCACCTTGGTGCCGAGCAGGACGTTGTCGCCGGTGCGGCCGTCCGGCGGATAGTAGATGTTGTTGCCGAGATAATTGCGCTCGCCGATCCTCGTCGGCTCGAGCCTGAAGGCGGCGGCGGATTTGTGCATGTTGATCATGAACAGCCCGTCCGACACCATGGTCTCGGTGCCGATCTCGCACAGAAGCGGGTTTTCGTGCTGCTGGTTGGAGCCGAAATTGGAGCCGGTCTGCACCACCTTGTTGAGATTCCAGCCGATCGCTCGCATGTAGTGCACGATGGCCGAGCTGTCGCCGGCCAGCAGGCCGAGCACGCGGGAATTGCTGGAGAATTCAGCGACGGTCTGCAGCCAGTAGCGGAAGCCGTACAGCGTGTAGGTGCGGCCTGGCTTCAACAGCAGGCTGACCAGGCGCGGCACCAGCGTCGCCGCCAGGAAGGATGCGGCCATGTAGCCGAACAGCGTCACCGTGGTGCCGATCGCGACGACGCCGATGGTTTCCTGGTAGTCGTCGCCGACATTTTCCCAATAGCTGTGGAACAGGAGCGGCAAGGGAGTGACGATGGCAAACAGGCCGATCAGCTGAACCGCTTCGAACAGGAAGCGCCGGATGTTGGACGGATCGACATTGCGCACCTTGCAATAGTCGGCCGTGGTCGGCACGGCCGGCGAGCCATGCCAGCGTTCGCCGTCGGGGATGCTTTGGCCGCGGTGCAGCGAGGACGAATGGCCGAGCTGGGCGCCGTCGCCGATCCTGGTGTCGATGTCGAGCGTCGAACCGACGCCGACAAAGGCATCGCGGCCGATGGTCAGCGGCCCGGTGTGGATATAGCCGGCCTGCGCCCGGAAGCCGAGGATCATCGATTCCTTGCGCAGGATGGTGTTGGCGCCGATCGAGATGAGATCCGTGCAGACGGGCACGGATTTCGATTCGATGACGGCGTTCTTGCCGAGCCTGGTGCCGAGAAGCTGCAGGTAGATGCTGTAGAGCGGGCTGCCGCGGAACAGCACGACGGGCGCGGTGCGGATCAACGTCTTGACCACCCAGAAGCGGAAGTAACGCACGCCCCAGATGGGAAACGCTTCCGCCTTCCAGCGGCCGACCAGCACCCATTTGGCGAGGACGGCAAAACCCGACATGCCGAAGAACACGGCGGCCGAAAGCGCCACGCACCTGATGTAGAGCTGCAGCGGATCGTCGAGCGCGTCGTACATCCAGTTGAGACCACCATTGATCGCCCACAGGGCGCCATAGCTGTAGAGCCCGTAGAACATCAGCTGTGCGGCGCCGCAGGTCCAATAGGCAAGATTGGAGGCCCGCCGCGTGAGGACGGGCTCGTTGGTGGCCGTCGTCATCTCGTCCGCTACGCCCAGATGCAGCGCCAGCCGCGCCACGGTCGGGTGGAGGTAGATGTCGCGCATGGACGCCGTCGCCCATTCCTTCCTGGTGCGCACACGGGCGCAGAAATGCGCCATCAGCAGCGAGTTGGCGCCGAGATCGTCGAAGAAATTGTCCTCGACGGACACTTCGTCGAACTTCAGCACCGCGGCCAGCGCGTCGGCCAGGAAACGCTCGTCGTCATTGGCGGGCGCGACCATGGCGCGATCGCCCGAAAGCCGCACGCTTGTCGGCTTCGGCAGCTGGCGCAAATCCACCTTGTTGGAAACCGTCATCGGGATCGCCGGCAGCTCCTCGAGATAGGAGGGCACCATGTAGTCCGGCAGCCGCCGCTTCATCGTCCTGGCGAGGTCCGCGCGCGAGATCGCCGTCTGGCCGGCCTTCGCTGCGAAATAGGCGACGAGTTCGACGCGGCCGGGCTCGATCTCCCAGGTGGTGACGGCGGCTTGAGCGATCTCGGGCTGGTCGAGCAGCACCGCCTCGATCTCGCCGAGCTCGATGCGGTAGCCGCGGATCTTCACCTGGGTGTCGATGCGGCCGTTATACTCGATCTCGCTTTGGTCGTTGATGCGGCCAAGGTCGCCGGTGCGGTAGATGCGCTTGGACGGGTTGTTCGGCAGGCCGACGAAATCGGCGATGAATTTCTGTTCGGTCAGGTCGGGCCGGTTGAGATAGCCGACCGCGAGCCCGATGCCGGCAATGCCGATCTCGCCCAGTTCGCCCGGCTCGGCAAGCTGCGGCAGCGAAGCGTCGAGGATGACGATCGAGTAGGTCGGCAGCGGCGCGCCGATGGTGACGGGACTGTCCGGCGTCAGCGCGCCCATGGTGGCGGTGACGGTCGCCTCGGTCGGGCCGTAGGTGTTCAGGATCTGCCGCCCCGGCTTCGACCAGCGCACCACCAGATTGTGCGGACAGGCCTCGCCGCCCACCAGCAGCGTGCGCAGGCTGGGCACATCCGATGTCATCGACGACAGCAGCGTCGGGCTGCAGGCGATGCAGGTGATGTCATGGAGCCGCAGGAAATCGGCGAGTTCCTCGCCCACCAGCGGCATCTGGCCAGGAGCGGGCACCACCGTCGCGCCGGCGACGAACGGCACCCAGATCTCTTCGGAGGAAAAGTCGAAGGCGATCGTCATGCCCTGGTAGACGCGGTCGCCCGGCCGGTAGCCGTAGGAGGCGGCGGCGACGCGGATGAAATTGACGAAACTCTGGTGCTTGATGACCACGCCCTTGGGCTTGCCGGTGGTGCCCGACGTGTAGAGGATGTAGCAGGTGTCGTCCGCTGAAGCGGCCTTCGCATGCGGCTGCAGCGGCGCGTTGGATTGTCTGGAGATTTCGGCAGCAGTGCTGTCGATCAGCAGATGCGGGACCGGCAGCTGGCCGGCGCGCGACGCATAGGCGGCGATGGTGACGATCAGGCTGACGCCGGCGTCTTCGATGATGAGCGCCATCCGCTCCTCGGGAAAGGCGGTCGCCAGCGGCACGAAGGCAGCGCCCGCCTTCATCACGGCGAGCAG
>NZ_RZRW01000266.1:0-7871 GCF_003998745.1 Mesorhizobium sp. M7A.F.Ca.US.014.04.1.1
GTGTTGCGCGAACTGTACGCGCAGCGCGCCGAAGCGCTGTTCCTCGAGGTCGACGAGACTAATGTCGCGGCGATCGCGCTTTATCGCCGGCTGGGCTTCCGCGAGGTCGGCAAGCGGCCGAATTACTACAGGTCGGCCGAACACGGACCGACCGGCGCGCTTGTCATGCGCCGCGATCTTCGCTAGCGAGACGGCCGGGATGGGGCGATGATCAAGAAAATCAGGATTTTCCTGGCGCTGGGCCTCGTTGTCGCCGGTTCGCTGGTCCTCGTGCCGTTACAGATACTGTCGATGAAGACCGGCTGGTGGCCGGAAACCTTCATCCTCAAGATCTGGCACAGGCTGATCATCAGGGCGCTCGGCATGCGCATCCATGTCAAGGGGACGCTGTCCGACAAGCGCCCGCTGCTGGTTGCGTCCAATCACATCTCCTGGACCGACATCATGGTGCTCGGCTCTTTTGCCGACGTAAAATTCATCGCCAGGGCTGATATGGAAGGCTGGCCGCTGATCGGCATGCTTTCGAAGCTGCAGCGTACCGTGTTCATCGAGCGCGAGCGCAAGCGTTCGTCGGGCGACCAGGCAAGCGAGATTGCCAGCCGCATGGCCAAGGGCGATGCGATGGTGCTGTTTGCCGAGGGCTCGACCGGCGACGGCAATATGGTCCTGCCGTTCAAGAGCACGCTGTTCGGCGCCGCCTCGATGGCGATTTCGGAAGGCGCGGCGGAACAGGTGTTCATCCAGCCGGTGGCGATCGCCTATACGCGTCTGCACGGCGTGCCGCTCGGCCGCCGGCATCGCCCGCTTGCCGCCTGGATCGGCGATGAGGATTTGATGCCGCATCTCAAGGTATTGCTGGCGGAGGGCGCGCTCGACGTCGAGGTGCATTTCGGCGAGGCAATCGCCTTTTCCAAGGGTTCGAACCGCAAGGAGACGTCGAAACTGATGGAAAGCCAGGTGCGTGAGATGATGCAGGCGGCGCTTGCCGACCCGCGGCCGAGCCGCTAGCCCCGGCATGCCCTTGCTGGCGCGGGCCGAGAATCGTCTGTTTTTTGTCACGGAAAGGCGTTAGAAGCCGCCTTATGGACTTGAACACGATAGAAAGCGACGACATCGGCACTATGGCTGGACAGCCGGCAGTGCTTTCCACGGCAGCGAAAAAAGTCTTCATCAAGACCTATGGCTGCCAGATGAACGTCTATGATTCGCAGCGTATGGCCGATGCGCTGGCTGCCGACGGCTATTCCGCGACCGATGCCATTGGCGAGGCGGACCTGGTGCTGCTGAACACCTGTCATATCAGGGAGAAGGCGGCCGAAAAGGTCTATTCCGAGCTCGGCCGTATCCGCGACATGAAAGCCGAGCGTGCCCTGGCCGGCCGCGAGATGCTGGTCGGCGTCGCCGGCTGCGTGGCGCAGGCCGAAGGCGCCGAGATCATCCGCCGTTCGCCGGCCGTCGACCTGGTCATCGGCCCGCAGACTTATCACCGGCTCCCCGACGTGCTGGCGCGGGTGCGCGGCGGCGAAAAGATCGTCGAGACCGACTACGCCATCGAGGACAAGTTCGAGCATCTGCCGCAGTCCAAGCGCGCCGAGGTCATCAAGCGCGGCGTCACCGCCTTCCTCACCGTGCAGGAAGGCTGCGACAAGTTCTGCACCTTCTGCGTCGTGCCCTATACCAGAGGCTCCGAAGTTTCCCGGCCGGTGGCGCAGATTGTCGCGGAGGCTGAGCGCCTGGCTGAAGCCGGGGTGCGCGAAGTGACGCTGCTTGGCCAGAACGTCAATGCCTGGCATGGCCAGGGCGAGAACGGCCACGAGTGGGGCCTTGGCCGCCTGCTGTTCAGGCTGGCCGAAATCCCCGGGCTGGCGCGTCTGCGCTACACCACCAGCCACCCGCGCGACATGGATGACGAGTTGATAGCGGCCCATCGCGATCTGCCGGCGTTGATGCCCTATCTGCATCTGCCGGTGCAATCGGGCTCCGACCGCATCCTCAAGGCGATGAATCGCCGGCACACGGCGAGGGATTATCTGGCGCTGCTCGACCGTATCCGCACTGCCCGGCCTGACATCGCGCTTTCCGGCGACTTCATCGTCGGCTTTCCCGGCGAGACAGAAGCGGATTTCGAGGCGACCATGGAGCTGGTGCGTCAGGTGAATTACGCCTCGGCCTTCTCCTTCAAATATTCGCCGCGCCCCGGCACGCCAGGCGCCGAAATGGCCGATCATGTGCCGGAAACGGTCAAGGACGAGCGCCTGCAGCGGCTGCAGGCTCTGCTTGTGAAGCAGCAGCAGGACTTCGGCTTGAGCCTCATCGGCAGCACCATCGACACGCTGATCGAGAAGCCCGGCCGCCAGGCCGGCCAGAAGGTAGGCCGCTCACCTTGGCTGCAGCCGGTTATTGTTGATGAAAAGGCCGGCGAAATCGGTGACATTATCCAGGTGCGAATCACGAAGACGGGCTACAACAGCCTGTTCGCCGAATTGGCCTGAGGGTCTCGGCAGATGAGGAGAGACGGTTGAGCGCAGCAGAGCTGAAGAACCTGCCCCCGGTACCGGCATCTGGGGCTTCTGACATGGCGCACATCGTTCTGACTTTCGACAACAACAAGCTTGCCAGCGCCCTCTATGGTCAGTTCGACGAAAACCTCGCCCGGCTCGAGCAGAAGCTTGGCGTCGACATCCGCTCACGCGGCAACCAGCTGACCATCAAAGGGTCCGCTTCTGCCGCCGAGCAGGCGCGCCGCGCCCTGGACAATCTTTACGGCATTCTCCAGAAAGGCGTCGATATCGGCCAGTCCGACGTTGACGGCGCCGTGCGCATGGCGATTGCCGCCGACGATCAGTTGACCCTGCCAACGCTGGAACGCAAGGGCAAGGTCTCCGCCGCCCAGATCGCCACCCGCAAGAAGACGATCTATGCCCGTTCGCTCAACCAGGACGCCTACATGCGGGCGCTTGAACGGTCGGAACTGGTGTTCGGCATCGGCCCGGCCGGCACCGGCAAGACCTACCTGGCGGTGGCGCACGCGGCGATGCTGCTCGAGCGCGGCATGGTCGAGCGCATCATTCTCTCGCGGCCGGCGGTCGAGGCCGGCGAGCGGCTGGGCTTCCTGCCCGGCGACATGAAGGAGAAGGTCGATCCCTATCTGCGGCCGCTCTATGACGCGCTCTACGACATGATGCCGGCCGACAAGGTCGAGCGCGCCATTGCCGCCGAAGTGATCGAAATCGCGCCGCTTGCCTTCATGCGCGGCCGCACGCTGGCGCATGCCGCCGTTATCCTCGACGAGGCGCAGAACACCACGCCGATGCAGATGAAGATGTTCCTGACGCGTCTGGGCGAAAACTCGCGCATGATCGTCACCGGCGATCCGACCCAGATCGACCTTCCCTCGAACACCAAATCGGGTCTGGTCGAAGCCTTGCGGGTGCTGGACGGCGTGGCGGGCGCGGTCACCGTGCGCTTCAACGACGGCGACGTGGTTCGCCATCCGCTGGTGGCGGAAATCGTCAGGGCCTACGACCGGGACGCCAAGCTGGCGCGTGGCCTCGGCGCCGAGAATTGATGTTGGCGATGCGGCTTCATGCCTGAGGACATAATATCCGGCGACGGGAATATTCCCGTCGACATCGACATAGCGGTTGAGGCGGGCAACTGGCCCGACGAGGCAAGCCTGACGCGGCTGGTCGATCGGGCCGTTAAGGCGGCTTTTGCCGAAACCGGCGTGGCGGGCCGTTCCGAACTCAGTCTCGTTTTTTCCGACGACGCCCATATCCAGGTTCTCAACGCCGGCTGGCGCGGCAAGGACAAACCGACCAACGTCTTGTCTTTCCCGGCTTTTCCGTTTGCGCAGGGCGGTCCGTTGCCGCCGATGCTGGGCGACATCGTGCTGGCCGCCGAAACGGTCGCCCATGAAGCGGTACTGGAAGACAAGCCTGTCGAGAACCATATCACCCATCTCGTCATCCACGGCCTGCTGCATCTGCTGGGCTACGATCACGAGACCGAGGCCGAGGCCGAGGCGATGGAAGCCGTCGAACGCGCGGCGCTTGCAAGGCTTGCCATTCCCGACCCCTACGCGTAACTACATCTGACCAATTGACCGGACGACGATGAACGACAAACCAGAGACTGCCGCCCGCCCCGACGCCGGCAGTGCAACCAAGGCTTCCGATACGTCGGAAGAGGGATCAAGTCCGAGTACCGTTGCCTCTGGTGCTAGCAGTACCTCTGCTGCTGCCGGCACCTCTGGTGCTGCCAGCATCGGCAGCGCTGCCAGCGAGACATCGCCTGCCGGTCCCTCCCTGTTCGACCGCGTTCTTGGCCTGTTCAGGCAACGCAACGGAACCAGCCTGCGGGAGGAAATCGCCGGCGCGCTTGCCGAGACAACGAGCGATGCCGGCGCCTTCTCGCCCGGCGAACGCGCCATGCTCAACAACATCCTGCGGCTGCGCGAAGTGCGCGTCGAGGACGTCATGGTACCGCGCGCCGACATTCAAGGGGTCGAAATCACGACGACGCTCGGCGATCTGCTGGGCACCTTCGAGCAATCCGGCCATTCCCGCATGCCGGTCTATTCAGAGACCCTCGATGATCCGCGCGGCATGGTCCATATCCGTGATGTGCTGGCCCACATCACCAAGATCGCGCGCGTCAAGAAGGGCCGCTCGACCAGGAAAGCACCCGTCGCCACGGTTCTCGATCTCGCCCAGGTCGATCTCGCACGCACCATTGGCGACCTCAATCTGATCCGCCCGGTGCTGTTCGTGCCGCCGTCGATGCTCGCCTCCGACCTGATGGCTCGCATGCAGACGACGCGCACGCAAATGGCGCTGGTCATCGATGAATATGGCGGCACCGACGGCCTTGCCTCGCTGGAAGACATCGTCGAGATGGTGGTCGGCGACATCGAGGACGAGCATGACGACGACGAGCCAATGATCACCCAGAGCGGCGACGGCGTGTTCATCGTCGATGGCAAGGCCGAGATCGACGACGTCGCCAAGATGATCGGCGGGGATTTCGCCGCCGGTGAACATGGCGAATATGTCGACACCATCGGCGGCATGATTTTCAACACGCTTGGCCGTGTTCCGGCCCGCGGCGAGGTGGTGCAGGCCATACCCGGTTTCGAATTTCACGTCCTCGACGCTGATCCGCGCCGCGTCAAGCGCGTGCGCATCGTGCAGAGCCAGAAGGGTGAGCGTCGCCGGCGTGCCACGGCGCGCACCGAACAGGCGTGAGCGTTTCGCTCGCACGATGACTATCGACGACCCGTTCAAGCATCCAAGTCTGGGCTCTGGTGTTTTCTACAAGGATCCGCATGCCGCGCTGGACTGGCTCGAGGCGGCTTTCGGCTTCGAGCGCAGCATGGTGGTCAGCGATGCCGAGGGAAAGCTCATCCATGCAGAGATGCGGTTCGGCGACAGCTACATCATCGTCGATTCCGAATGGAGCGATTACGTCGCCAGCCCGGCTTCGCTCTCGGGCAAGAACACGCAGTCGATCTATGTCAGGCTGAAGGGTGGCCTGGATGCGCATTGCGAGCAGGCGCGGGCGCTCGACGCTGATATAATCCAGGAGCCGGCGGATCAGTTCTAGGGTGAGCGCCAGTATCGTGCACGCGACCCCGAGGGCCATGTCTGGACCTTCACGCAGACCATCCGTTCGGTTCAGCGCGAGGAGGCCGAGCGGCTGGGGGGCGTTCAAATCGAGGGTTGGCACCGGTAGGCAGGGCCGGAGCTGTGCATCTCAGCTAGCCCATGCGCCGTTTGGAGCGCGGAGCGCAGCCTGTTAAATCTTGTGTCCTGATTCGCGACTCGGAAGTATGCATGGAGCGCCTCACCGGCCGGATAATTCTGCTTTGGGGTTGGCGGCGTGCGCTCGTGGCGTTTCTCGCAGGCGCCCTCGCGGTGCTTGGGCAGGCGCCTTACGACTTCTTCGCCGCCTGTTTCGTCTCGTTCCCGCTGCTGGTCTGGCTGCTCGACGGCGCCACCGGCGAAGCTTCAGGCAGTCTGTTCCGGCGTCTGCGGCCGGCTTTCGCCGTCGGTTGGTGGTTCGGTTTCGGCTATTTCCTCGCCGGCCTCTGGTGGATCGGCTCGGCGCTGCTGGTCGAGGCCGACAGCTTTGCCTGGGCGCTTCCCTTCGCGGTGGTCGGCATTCCTTTCATGCTCGCCTTTTTCTACGGCTTTGCGGCAATCGTTGCCCGGCTGCTGTGGAGCAACGACATTGGCCGCATCGCCGCCCTTGCCTTCGGCTTCGGCCTGGCGGAATGGCTGCGCGATTTCCTGTTCACCGGTTTTCCCTGGAATGCCGTCGGCTACGCGGCCATGCCCGTGCCGCTGCTGATGCAGAGCGTCTCGGTGACGGGCATGATCGGCATGAACGCGCTCGCGGTGTTCGTCTTCGCACTGCCGGCACTGCTGGCGGCACGTCGGCACCTGCGCCTCGGCGCGGCACTGTTTGTCGTGCTCGTCGCTGCCCATGTCGGCTTCGGCTATATCAGGCTTGCCGCTCCCGAATCGCCAGCTTCACGCAGCCTGGATGTCCGCATTGTCCAGCCGGCCGTGGACCTGTCGGAAAAATGGGATGCCTCGGTGCGCGACCGCATCTTCGCGGTCCTGATGGGGCTCTCGGGCAAGGCGCCGGATCCAGGCCATCAAAAGCCGCAACTGATCCTGTGGCCCGAAACCTCGGTGCCGTTCCTCTTCACCGAGCGTCCGGACGCATTGACGGCGCTGGGGGATATGCTCGGACCCGGCCAGATGCTGATTGCCGGCGTCGTCCGCGAGGAAGGCGGCTCGGCCGCAAATGCCGACAGCCGCTACTACAACTCCGTGGTGGCGATCGACGACAAGGGTGAAATCACGGACGCCGTCGACAAGGTTCACCTGGTGCCGTTCGGCGAATACCTGCCTTTCGCCGATCTGCTCCAGCGTTTCGGCATCGAGCAACTGGTTGCCGGGCCGATGAGTTTCGCGGCCGGCAATGAGCGGCACGCCATCACGCTACCCGACGGCATCCGTGCGCTGCCATTTATCTGTTATGAGGTGATCTTTCCCGATCTTGTGGCAGTTGACGCTGCGTCAGCGCAGCTTATTGTGAACGTTACCAATGATGCGTGGTTCGGCGACACGCCGGGTCCGTATCAGCATTTCAGGCAGGCCCAGATCCGTGCGGTGGAAAATGGATTGCCATTGGTGCGTGCCGCCAACAACGGCATCTCGGCCGTCGTCGATCCGCGCGGGCGCATCGTCGATGCGCTTGCTATCGACGCGCGCGGCGCCATCGATGCCCACATACCGATTTCCGGACAGGCGCTCATATCTCCCGGCCAACGGCGCATTAACGGAATGCTGATCATGTTGCTGTTTGCCGTTGGGGCAGCGCTGTTGAACGTAAGGCAAAGGCTACGGGTGAATTGACAGCCAACACATTAGAAACTCATACTGTAAGTGCCTGAAAATTTCTCGAAGCCGGTGGATCGTTCTGTTGGGGCAGTTGCCTCCGGCTTTGTTTGGGCAGGAAAAAAAATAGAGAAAGCCGAAAAAATTCGGCGAGGAAAAAATGACAGAAGATAACAAGAAGAAACCGAATCCGATCGACATCCATGTTGGCAGTCGCATTCGGCTTCGCCGCAACATGCTTGGAATGAGCCAGGAAAAGCTGGGAGAAAACCTCGGCATCACATTTCAACAGATTCAGAAATATGAAAAGGGCACCAACCGCGTCGGCGCCAGCCGTCTGCAGGCGATCGCGTCCATACTCGGCGTGCCTGTCGCTTTCTTTTTTGAGGATGCGCCCGGCCAGGAGCCTGTGGCGGGCCGTGGATTTGCCGAGGACGCCTCGATGGCTTTCGCTGTCGAATT
>NZ_RZRW01000267.1:0-7866 GCF_003998745.1 Mesorhizobium sp. M7A.F.Ca.US.014.04.1.1
GGGCTGGACCGTTTTGGGCACCGCCGATATGCAGATCGAGGCCGGCATCGTTGCGGGGGCGGACTCTGCGTGGTGGCTGTGGAATATCCAGGCCGGCGCCATCATCCTGGGGCATGTGCTCGCCGTCCTCGTCGCTCACGGCTTCGCCTGGCGCCTGCACCCACAGCCCTCCCGCGCGGCCCTCAGCCAGTTCCCGCTTACCTTGCTGATGGTCGCCTACACCGTCTTCGGCCTCTGGTTGCTTGCCACGCCGACTGTCGGATGAGAAAAGGCGACCAGCATGCCTTCGGGGAAAGCCCGCTTGCCACGTCGGGGCTTTGGTGATTTAGTTTGTACACATGCGATTTTTTGCCTCGTTGCAGCCAGTCAAAACTCAAAAACAGGGGAACTGCCGTGACTGACAAGAATGGGTTTTTCGATCTCTCCAGATCCACGCTCACCCGCCGCACCGCACTGAAAGGTCTGGCCGCAGGCGCCGGCCTCGGCCTTGCCCCTGGCTTCGTCCGCTATTCCCAGGCGCAGAGTTCGGCGCCGATCAAGATCGGCTTCCAGTCGCACCGCACCGGCATCGGCGCTGCCTATGGCCGCTGGTACGAAAAGACGACGGCTGCCGCGGTCAAGGCGATCAATGCCGCCGGCGGCATCAATGGCCGCCAGGTCGAGGTGATCATCGAGGATGACGGCACCGATCCCGGCCGTGGCGCCGAGGTGGTCGGCAAGTTCGCCACCCAGCACAAGACCGACATCGTCTTCGGCACGCTGTTCTCGCATGTCGTCATCGGCTCGGCGCCCGCCGCCGGCGAAAACAAGATGCCCTATTTCGTCGTCAGCGAAGGCCATCACGTCGCCTCGACCAAGCTGAACCGCTATGTCTTCCAGCCCGGCATCACCGACGTGAAGAGCCAGATCCAGTCGATGGCGCCGTGGATCGCGGCCAATGCAGGCAAGAAGGTGACGCAGATCTTCCCGGATTTCGCCTTCGGCTACGACCACCGCGACTACCTGCCGCCGGCGCTGAAGGCGCAAGGCGGCGAGGTCATCGCGCAGATCGCCATCCCGCCGACAGAATCGTCCTTCACCAAGTATTTTCCGCAGATCCCGGCCGAGACCGAGGTGATCTACCACGTCATGGTCGGCCCGGCCGTGCTCACCTTCGTCAAGGAGCTTGGTGAGTTCTACGGCTCCAACCGGCCGCAATTGTTCGGCTTCATCGATTCGCTCGAAGCCACCGACATCAACAGCCCCGGCCTCGAATTCCTCGATGGCAGCCATTTCTGGGAAGGCTCGCCGCGCTATGCGCAGGCCGATGATTCCGAGGCGCAGAAGGCCTATCGCGCTGCTGTCGGCATCGACGACAATGGCGCCGCCGTCGGCGACCCCAAGGACGTCTCCACCGCAGCCCACATGTTCGGCTGCTGGGAAACGCTCTACGTCGTCAAGAAGGCGATGGAGGACGCCGGCTACAAGGGACCGGAAGACCGCGCCAAGCTGGTCGAGGCGACCGAGGCGCTGACCGAATTCGCCGAAGGTCCGGAACATCCGCAGGGACCGAAGACCTTCAACGGCAAGATCCACCAGTGCTTTGGCATCCAGAACATCTCCAAGATCGAAGGCGGCAAGCTCAAGGTCGTGCACAAGACCAAGATCGAGGACGGACTTTACGAGGCCGAAGGGGATTATACGACGCAGGCGCTGTGAGCTTAGCGCAGCAGCGTGAGCGCCAAGGCCCCCCCCTCTGGCCTGCCGGACCCGGCCCTTCGCTGTCGCTCCGGGCGTTCGTCGTTCGGAAAGCCAAGCAATTGGCTTTCCGTCCGCTGCGCGGACCACTCCTCACCCCCCGCAAGGGGCGCGATTGCGCTATCGCTGGGCGTGTAGCATGCACTTCGGTCCCCACCTCCTCCTCGCCGCCCTCGAAGGCCTCGTCACCTCAGCCGTGCTGGCGCTGACCGCGCTCGGCCTGTCCTTGGTGTTCGGCGTCATGCGGGTGGTCAATGTCGCGCACGGTGAGTTCTTCATGCTGGGCGCCGTGCTCGCCTGGGCGATCACCACAGCCATTGGCGGCCATCCGGCGCTCGGCTTCCTGGCCGCACTTGTGATTGCTCCGCTGATCGTCGGCGCCATTGCGCTGGTCGCCGAACGGCTGGTGCTGCGCCGGCTCAACTACAATCCGGAAGCCACCATCGTCGCCACCATCGGCATGCTCTACATCATCCAGCAGCTGGCGCTGACCTTCTACGGTCCGGAGGCGCGGCCGGTGGAGCCGCCGTTCAGCTACCGCATCCTTCTGCCGTGGTTCGGCTACTCCGGCTACAAACTGTCTGTCATCGCCACTTCCGCGCTGCTGCTCACCGCGACATGGCTGGTGCTGACGCGCACCAAGGTCGGCCTCGTCATGCGCGCCACGCAGTATGACAGCGAGACGGCGCAGGCCTTCGGCATCCCCGTCGGCCGCGTCTATGGCGGCGTCTTCGCGCTTGGCGCCATGCTGGCGGCCATTGCCGCAGTGCTGATCGTGCCGATCAGCCAGGCGCATTACCTGATGGGGCAGGACCCGCTGCTGCTCTCCTTCATCGTCGTCATCATCGGCGGCCTCGGCTCGCTGCGCGGCACGGTCGTCGCCGCCGTGCTGATCGGTCTCTCCGACGGCATCATCTCGATGTTCTTCTCGCCGACGCTGGCCAAGATCATCGCCACGCTGCTGGTCGCCATGGTGCTGGTGTTCCGTCCGCAAGGCTTGTTCGGGACGAGGTCGCGATGAGCGAAGCTTCGCCGGTAAAAGCCTATGCCATGCATCTCGGCGTCGTCGGGCTGCTTTTCGTGCTGAGCTTCCTTCTGCCGGAATACTATCACGGCCTGCTCGCCCGCATCATGGTGCTGGCAGTGTTCGCCATGGGCTACAACATGCTGTTCGGCTATGTCGGCCTGCTCAGCCTCGGCCATGCCATGTTCTTTGCCGCCGGGCTCTATGGCGCCGGCCTTGCCGTCATCCAGCTCGGCTGGAGCGTACCAGCGGCGTTCGCCGCGGGGCTTGCCTGTGGTGTTGTTGTGTCACTCGTGATCGGCCTGCTGGCGCTGCGCACCACCGGCGTCGCCTTCATGATCGTCACCATGATGTTCGCGCAAGTGTTCTACCTCCTCATCCTCTACTTCGCGACGTGGACCGGCGGCGACCAGGGCATGGTCGTGCCGCAGCCGGCCCGTGTGCTCACCTTCGGCGCGACATCGCTCGAGCTCACCAATCCGACCGTTCGCTACATGACGGCGCTGGCGCTGTTTTCGATCGTGCTTCTCGTCACATTGGCCATCGTCCGCTCCCGGTATGGCCGCGTGCTGGTCGCCATCCGCGAGAATGAGGAGCGGACGAAGATGCTGGGATACGACACTTTCTCCAACAAGCTCGCCGCCGTCGTCATCTCCGGCATCATCTGCGCCGGCTCGGGTGCCGCCTATGCGCTGCTGTTCGGCTATGTCGGATCGAGCTTCGCGTCGGTGCAGTATTCGATCCTGCCGCTGCTGTGGGTGCTGCTGGGCGGTGCTGCAACAACGCTCGGGCCGCTGATCGGCACGCTGTTCATGTACTATGTCATCGATATCACCAGCGGCTACACCTCCGCCTATCTGCTGATCGTCGGCATCGCGCTGATCCTGCTTGTGCTGTTCTTCCCCAAAGGCATTCTGGGCAGCATTAGGCAGCGCTGGCTCGGGTGGCTGCCATGATGCCGCTTTTGACCACCAAGGGCCTTTCTCGCGACTTCGGCGGCCTGCGTGCCGTCGACCGTGTGGATTTCTCCTTGATGCCGGGCGAAATCCGCGCCGTGATCGGCCCCAATGGAGCGGGGAAGACCACCTTCGTCAGCCTGGTCAGCGGCCGCATCCAGCCGTCTGCCGGCATGATCGTCTTCGACGGCGCCGACATCACCAATCTGCCTGCCTATGTCAGGGTCCGCAGGGGGATCGCCTACACCTTCCAGCTCACCAGCGTCTATGCCAACCTGTCCGTCTACGCCAACGTCGCGCTGCCCGCGCAACTGACGCTGCGGCATGGCAGCCATTCCAGGAGCGCGATACAGGCCGCTGTCATGACCGCACTCGAACGCACCGGCCTGGCCGATCGCGCCCACATGCCGGCCGGGCAGTTGTCCTACGGCCATCAGCGCCTGCTGGAAGTGGCGATGGGGCTGGCGCTGAAGCCGCGCCTTTTGATCCTCGACGAGCCGACGCAAGGGCTGGCCGACAGCGAGATCGACAATTTCATCACCCTGGTGCGCGAGATCGCCAAGAACGCCACCGTGCTTCTGATCGAGCACAACATGCCTGTCGTCATGCAGCTGGCCGACCGCATCACTGTCTTCAATGCCGGCAAGATCCTCGCCGAAGGCACGCCCGAAGCGATCCGCGAAAACGCGGCGGTGCAGGAAGCCTATCTGGGGACTGCCCCATGACCGAGGCAAACCAGGCCGAGGCCACGCCTCAAGCACTCACCATTTCGCGGCTCGACTGCTTCTATGGCGAGGTCCAGGTGCTCTATGGCCTCGACCTGGTGCTGAACAAAGGCGAGGTGCTGTGCCTGTTCGGCCGCAATGGCGCCGGCAAGACGACGACACTCAAGGCCATCATGGGGCTGGTCCCCTCGAGCGCCGGCTCGATCAGGCTCGATGGCAAGGAGTTGACCGGCCTGCCGGCGCATGAGGTGCCGAAGGCCGGCGTCGCCTATGTGCCGCAGGGAAGGCGACTGTTCGCCGAAATGACGGTGGCGGAAAACATCGAGATCGGCCTGATGGCGCGCGGCAAAGGCAAGGCGACGCGTGAAAACGTGCTCGACCTCTTTCCATTGCTGCGCCAGCGGCTGCGGCAGCGTTCCGGCACACTGTCCGGCGGCGAACAGCAGATGCTGGCGATGGCGCGTGCACTCTGCCTCGAACCGCAGGTGCTATTGCTCGACGAGCCGACCGAAGGACTGATGCCGTCGATGATCGCCAAGATCCGCGAGACGGTGTCGACGCTGCGTGACATGGGCGTGTCGACCATCCTGGTCGAACAACGGGTCGATGCAGTGCTTTCTGTCGCCGACCGCGTTGCTTTCGTCGAAAACGGCCGCAACCGCGAGACGGTCGATGTCGAGGAATTGCGCGCCGACCCGTCGGCGGTGCGCCGTTATGTCGGCGTGGGTTGATCAGCCGAAGAACAGAAAACCCGCTACCAAAAATGTCGGGATCAGCACCAGGCCCGACCATGCCATATAGCCAAAAAAGCCCGGCATCTTCACGCCGCGATGTCGGGCGATGGCGTAGACCATGAAATTCGGCGCATTGCCGATATAGGTGTTGGCGCCCATGAACACCGCGCCGGCCGAGATCGCGGCAAGCGTCGAAGCGAACTCCGTCATCAGGTGCCGGGGGTCACCGCCGGCAAGCTCGAAGAACACCAGATAAGTCGGCGCATTGTCGAGGAAGGATGACAGCGCCCCGGTCAGCCAGAAATAGGCGAGATCGTTGGGCTGGCCGGAGGAAGAACTCACAAGCGACACCAGCGGCGCCAGCGCACCCTCATGGCCTGCCCTGAGGATGGCGATGACCGGCACGATGCAGATGAAGATGCCGGCAAACAATTTGGCCACCTCTGCTATCGGACCCCAGTTGAAGCCATTGGCCTCGCGGTATTCCTTGCGCGAAATGACAAGTGAAACGAGGGCGAGCGCCAGGATCATGGCGTCGCGCACCAGGTTCTGCAGTTCCAGGCTGACGCCGAACACGGAGAAGCTGACGCCCGGCTTCCAAGCCGCCGATAGCAGGATGGCGCCGATCACCCCCGCCAGCAGCGGAAGGTTGGCCAGGCCGCGCAGGCGCACCTTGGTATCCGGTGTCGGGTCCTTGATCTTCGGCGCGCCAGCCTCGCGCCGGTGCAGGATGATGTCGATCACCAGAAAAATGCCCAGCACGACACCGCCGACGAACAGCGTCTCGCGCCAGAGGTTCGTCGTCGTCCAGAAGAAGTCGACGCCGCGCAGGAAGCCGACGAACAGCGGCGGATCGCCAAGCGGCGTCAGCGAGCCGCCGATGTTGGACACCAGGAAGATGAAGAAGATGACGACATGGGCGTTGAACCGCCTGTTATCGTTGGCGCGGATGATCGGCCGGATCAGGATCATCGAGGCACCGGTCGTGCCGATCACCGAGGCCAGCAGCGCGCCGACCAGCAGCAGGCCGGCATTCACCAGCGGCGTGCCGTGAATGTTGCCGGCAAGGAGAATGCCGCCGGAAATGGTGAACAGCGCAAACAGCAGGATGATGAACGACATGTATTCGGTGAGCAACGCATGCAGCACCGCTTCGGTCGCTGTGGGGACACCGAAGGCGACCGCCAGCGGCAGGACCACCAGAGCGCCCCAAAGGGCCGCGATCTTGCCGTAGTGATGCTCCCAGACATGAAGAAACAGCAGCGGACCAGTGGCGATCGACAACAGCAGCCCGGCAAAGGGCAGCGCCCACCACAGCGACATCGAAGCGCCGGGCAGGCCGTGTTCCTCCGCCCCGAAAGCCTGTGCCGGAAACAGCACGGCCACGACGATTGCCGCCTTCGTCGCGACCCACAAAAAGCCCCTCTTGCGCCTCACGATCCGTCAGTCCGACAAAGGGTCTTCGAGCCTCACGCCGGCGTCGCGCATGCGCTGCAGCGTGGCATGGAGCGAACCGTTGAGATCGATGCCGCGGCAGGCATCCAGCCGCACTGTGGTTTTGAAGCCCTGGCTGACGGCATCCAGCGCCGAAAAGCCGACGCAGAAATCGGTCGCCAGCCCGACCAGGGTCAGCGTGTCGATGCCGCGCTCCCGGAGGTAGCCGGCAAGGCCGGTCTGGGTCGTGCGGTCGTTCTCGAAGAAGGCCGAGTAGCTGTCGATATCAGGCCGAAATCCCTTGCGAATGACGAGCTCGGCCTTGGTCCAGGCGAGGCCGGAATGGAAATCCGAGCCCAGGCTGCCCTGGATGCAGTGGTCCGGCCACAGCGTCTGCTGGCCGTACGGCATTTCGATCATGGTGAAGGGCTGCGCGCCCGGATGGCTGGAAGCAAAGCTGGAGTGACCGGCGGGATGCCAGTCCTGCGTCAGCACGACATGGTCGGTTCGCCGGATCAGGTCGTTGACCAGCGGCACGATCTCGTCGCCGCCGGCAACCGCCAGCGCGCCGCCGGGACAAAAATCGTTCTGCAGGTCGATGACGACAAGCGCTTCGTCGGCCATGGGCTTTCCTCTTCCGTATGCAGGCTCCAGTGGAAAATGCCGCTGACGCGACCGGACGCAGAAACTTGACCAGATGGCCGGCCGCGTCAACCTCTCAAGCCATAACAAATGCGTGCCGGCGGCGCCGCGGCAAACTCCGGCTTTGACAAATCCTGCCAGCTTGATATCATTTGCATACGAATGAATTTTCCGACCCCTGTGCTGGAAGGATCTTTCGAAGTACCAGCTCTGGAAGGCCTCTTTTCGGGAAGGCAAAGCGTGATCCGTTACGCGAAACCCACCTCGGTCGACGAAGCGCTCGCTTTGCTTGGCGAGGGCGCCTGGCGCATCCTTGCCGGTGGCACCGATTTCTATCCGGCACAGGGCAGCAAACCGATCCGCGACAATGTTCTCGACATTAACGGCCTGGCGGCGCTGTGCGGCATTGCCGAGGCGAGCGACCATTTCGTCATCGGCGCGCGCACGACCTGGACCGACATCGTCCGCCATCCCTTGCCGCCGGCCTTCGAGGCGCTGAAGCAGGCGGCGCGAGAGGTCGGCTCGGCGCAGATCCAGAACGTCGCCTCGGTCGCCGGCAATCTCTGCAACGCCTCGCCTGCCGCCGACGGCGTGCCAGCCCTGCTCGTCCTCGA
>NZ_RZRW01000268.1:0-7834 GCF_003998745.1 Mesorhizobium sp. M7A.F.Ca.US.014.04.1.1
GCCTATCTAGTGTTCCGACGGCCGAAATACCCGCGACAGCCGGTTTCGCCCGGCATCTTGCCCGGCTGCGCACACAAAGTTGAGGAGAAAATTCATCTATCGCGCCAAGCTAGTCTGGAATTATTCCAAGGTATAGGCCATATTCCGCCTGGGCCAATGTGGCGAATCCGGAATTTCGGGTCAAAGCCGCATCAGCAAAATTTCCAGATCTGGCGTGGGTTGCACCGCCCCAGTGCCTTGTGAGGACAATATGCGGCTTACGCGCCAGACCAACTATGCCATGCGCATCTTGATGTATTGCGCGGCAAATGACGACCGATTGAGCCGTATTCCCGAGATCGCGGCCGCCTATTCTGTGTCGGAGCTTTTCCTGTTCAAGATCCTGCAGCCGCTGGTCGAGCACGGCCTCGTCCAGACCGTGCGTGGCAGGAATGGCGGCGTCAAGCTTGGCCGGGCGGCCGAAGCCATCAGCCTGTTCGATGTCGTGCGCGTGACGGAAGAGAGCTTCGCCATGGCCGAATGCTTCGAGAACGATGCCGCCGAATGCCCGCTCGTCGACAGCTGCGCGCTGAACTCGGCGCTGCGCGAGGCCCTGAATGCGTTTTTCGCAGTGCTCGCCCGCTATACGATCGCCGATCTGGTAGCGGCGCGGCCGAATGTACGCAACCTGCTCGGCATCGACATGCTGATGGAGCGCCGCGCCCCGGCTGCCTAGCGTATTTCTCCCCGTTCTGCGGAGAGAAATGCCCGGCAGGGCAATGAGGGGCGGCGCCGACTTCGACAATTGGCGGGAGAAGCGCAGGAAACCGCCATTCGCAGGCCCGGCCTCACCTGAATATCAATAGACCGCCGACTGCGGCAGCACGAACGGCATATTGCCCGCCGGCAGCACGCCGACCTTGAGCCGGCAGTCGAACACTTTCTCGATCAGATCATCGCTCAGCACGTCCCGCGGCGATCCGGCGGCGGCCAGCCGGCCGCGATGCATGACGAAGATACGCTCCGCATACATGGCCGTCAGATTGAGGTCATGCAGGATGGCGACCACGCCACCGCCCCTTCTGGCGAAGTCGCGGGCAATGTTCATGATGATCAGCTGGTGCTTGATGTCGAGGCTGGACACTGGCTCGTCGAGGAACAGAAAGCGCGGCTTGCCGTCGAGCACCGGCGCCCAGACCTGGCATAGCACGCGCGCCAACTGAACGCGCTGTTGCTCCCCGCCGGAAAGCTCCTGGTAGAAACGGCCGGCAAAGCCGTCGAGATCGACACGCGCCAGCGCCCGTTCCGGCAGCCGCGCATCCTCGCCCGGCAAGGCGCCCGAACGGCCGCCGACAAGACCAAGCTTGACCACTTCCCGCACGGTGAACGGGAACGACAGCGTCGTCGCCTGCGGCAGCACCGCGCGATGGACGGCTGCCTCGGCCGGCTTCATCGTCGAGAGATCTCGGCCGTTGAGGGCAACGCGGCCGGTATAGGCGAGCTCGCCGGAGAGCGCTTTGAGGAAGGTCGTCTTGCCCGAACCATTGGGGCCGACGACGGCGGCGATCTCGCCGGGCCGCGCGTGGAAATCGACACCACTGACGATAGGCTTGCCGGCGATATCAACCGAAACATCCTTTGCCTCGATCATCAAGCCTCACAAATCAACCACGCCGCGCTTGCGCAGCAGGATCCAAAGGAAGAACGGCGCGCCCGCTATCGCGGTGACGATGCCTATCGGCAGTTCGGCCGGCGCAACGATGGTGCGTGCGACCGCATCGGCCAGAAGCAGCAGCGAGGCGCCGAGCAGCGCCGACGCCGGCAGCAGATAGCGATTGTCCGGACCAATCAGCAGGCGCAGCAGATGCGGCACCACGATGCCGACGAAGCCGATGCCGCCGCTGACGGCGACGGATGCGCCGACCGCGGCGGAGACGCCGACGATGGCCGTGTATTTCAGCCGCTGCACCGGAATGCCGAGATGGCCGGCGGTCGCCTCGCCAAGCGCCAGCGCGTTGAGGCCGCGTGCCAGGAACGGCATCGCCGCCAGCGCCAGGACGATGATCGGCCCTACCGACGCGATCTTCGCCCAGGTCGCACCACCGAGCGATCCGAGTTGCCAGAAGGTCAGGTCGCGCAACTGGCGATCGTCGGCCATGAAGATAAGGATGCCGGTCAGCGCCATGGCGAGCGCCGCCAGCGCGATGCCCGCGAGCAGCATTGTGGCAACCGAGGTTTGCCCCCGCCGCGTCGCGACCTGATAGAGCATCAGCGTGGTGGCGAGCCCGCCACAGAAGGCCGCCAGCGGCAGGGCAAGCGTGCCGAGCAAGACTGTCACCGGAGCCAATATCGTCGCGCCGAGCACGATGACGGCAACCGCGCCGAGGCTGGAGCCGGCCGAGACGCCGATCAGGCCGGGGTCCGCCAGCGGATTGCGGAACAGCCCCTGCATGACCGCGCCGGAGACGGCGAGCGCCGCGCCGACCAGCATGCCGAGGATGACGCGCGGCAGGCGGATGTCATAGACGATCAGGCTGTCGCGGGCGCTCAACGCGGCGTCGTCAGGCACTGCGCCGAACAGCCAGCCCCCGATGACGTTGGCGGCCGATGCGTCCGAAGCCCCCGATGTCAGCGACAGAAAAACGGCAGCCGCGAGCCCCAGGCACAGCAGAAGGATGACGATGCGGGCGCGGCCCGACCGGTCGCCTTCGGATACGCTTGCCATCACCGGGCCGGCGATCGATTGATCGACCATGATCTGCCTGCTCAGTCCGTGACCTGCCCGCCATAAAGCGAGACAGCGAGGTCGTGGATGGCATCAGCCGTGCGCGGCCCGAAGCCGAGCAGATAGGCGCCGTCGATGCGGATCAGCTTGTGCGCCGTTCCGGCCGGCGTGGAGGCGATCGACGGATTGACGAACAGTTCGTCGTCCGAAACCGGAGGCCCGGCATTGCTCATCATCAGGATCACGTCAGGCCTGGCGGTTATGATCGCCTCGTCGGACATCTGCTTGTAGCCGGAAAAGCCCTCGACCGCGTTGACGCCGCCGGCCAGCTTGACCATGCCGTCGGCGGCGGTCTCGCTGCCGGCCGCCAGAATCTTGCCACCCTGTATCGACAGCACGAACAGGATGCGCTTGCGCTCCTTGATCGAAGCCGTCTGCTTCTCGGCGGCCGTGAGCTTGGCATCGAGCTCCTTGGCCAGCACCTCGGCCTTGGCGTCGACGCCGAGCGCCTTGCCGACGATGCGGACCTTCTCGAGAATGCCTTCGTGGCTGTAGTGCTCGGGCACCTCGATGAACGGCACGCTCGTCTTCTTCAAGACATCGACTGCTTCCTTGGGGCCGCTGCCATGCAGCGCCAGGATGCCGGTCGGGTCGACCGACAGCACACCCTCCGGCGACAGCGCGCGCATATAGCCGACATCGGGCAGCTCAAGCGCCGCCTTTGGGAACCGGCTGGTGGAATCGCGTGCCACCAGATGCTTTTCCTGGCCGAGAGCATAGACGATCTCGGTGATCGAGCCGCCAATGGCCACGATCTTTGAAGGATCGGCAAACACGGCCGTGCCTTCCGCGGCGCTGGCGGGTTGCAGTGCGATAACAGCCATGGAGAGACCGATCACCGGCCCCAAAATAGATCCGCGCACAGCCGACAATCTTGGGAAAACACTCATAGCATTTTTTCTCAGGCTGCAGTCGGGCTTGGGATGCGCGGCAGGTTTTCCGCCAGGAAGCGCCAGTCGTCTCGCTCGCTTTCGCCTTCATGACGCTTGCCGAAGAACTGGATGATCATCTTGCCGTCGGCGTCATAGACCTCGAGCGAGGTGACATGACCGTCCTTGGTCGGCTTGCGCACGGCCCAGACCTCGTGGATGTGGTCGGTGCGCAGATGCAGGTGGAAGGTTTCGTCCAGCACGTTGATCCATGGTCCCATCGGCTTGATCGACTTGATCGGACCGGAATGGATCTGGATGCAGCCGCGGTTTCCCACAAAGCACATGATCGGCATCTCGCCCTCCGCGGCATGATGAAACATGGCCCGGACCGCCTCATTGTCGAGCTGCCAGGCATAGTCCTGCCCAACCAGGCGCACCGCCTGCCGGCGGCTTAGTTTCAGCGTCTTCAGCATACCAAAGAACTGGTGCACGTCGGTCAGCCGGCTCCAGCGGTCACGCAGATCGTCGAGATTGGCGGCCGCTTCGTCGCCATGGATCTCGTCATCGGGGAGTGGCCCCGAGATGTCGACCGTCGGTTCCTGGTTGGACGATTCGAGCGCGGCGACCAGCTTCTGATAGGCATAGAGGCTGGAGGCCGGCCGCAGATGCACCTTGTGCACGGCCTCGCCTGCCGCATCGAAGAACTGGAGGCTGCGGCGGATTTCGTCGCCGTCGCGCTTCTCGATGGCAAAGCCGTGCGCCCAGACCTTCGGGAAGATGCGCAAGTCGATGTTTTCGCCAAGCACCATGGCATTGTGGGTGCCGGTGACGACCTTGTCATAGACGCCGATCTTCTCGTGCACCGCGCTGTCATTGCGGGTCAGCGCCATGACCTCGCCGACGGCCTCGAGGCCGGTCAGAAGATCGTTGACGCGCGGCTCGATGCGGACGACGCCGTCGCCGCAATGCGCCGCGACCAGTTCGGCTTCCGAAATGCCGAGATGGGCAGCCAGATCACGCTCGCGCGTCTTCGGATTGTCTGTCCGTGCCCGCCGGATTTCATGCGGGGCGGGTTTTACGCGCTGATCCATGTCTCGGTCCCTGTTGCCTTGTCTTACTTGTTGAGAATGAGCTTGCCCTGGCGGGTGATTTTCAGCCGGTAGAGTGCACCGTGATGCTCGATGCCTATCTCGTGCTCGCCCTGGAACAGGGTGTTGCTGGAAAGGGTTCGTACCGCCAGCGGAACCCGGTCGAAATGGGGGGAGGCATCGTCGGGACGGCGGACGCGATAGCGAAAATCGTTGGGATTGTGGGTGTTCATCTGGATGGATCCCTTTCCTGTGCCGGGCGTCTGGCTAGGCGTTGCGTAATCCGATTCATTTCTTGACTTGAATAATCATGTTTACTAGTCAGTGCAATACCGGATTAAATGAGTCAACATTTAAGACGTCGGCGACGATCAAAAATGCCAGCCAGCCCCGGGCCAGCCAGCATGAAACCTGGACTTTGGAGTTGGGGCATGGGGTTTGTGACTTGGGAATGGCGCGGCCGGTCGGCGGCGAACGGCGCGGCGGCATTGCTGGCAAGCGTGGCGGCGATTGCCTTATCGGCGCAACTGGCCAACGCCCAGCAGGCGGCGCAGACGACAGATCAAACGAAGAAGGCTGAAGAGGAAAAGGCAGCACCAGCGGGAGCAACGCTGCTCGACAAGATCCTCGTCATCAGCCGCACCGGCGAGACGGCGATCGAATCGCTGGCATCGGCCAGCCATATCGGCCAGGAACAGCTCGACCGCCGCATGGCGACGACGCCCAATGAGATGCTGCTCGGCGTGCCCGGTGTCGCGGCGCAGGCCGACGCCAGGCGCGTCAGCACCAGCATCAACATCCGCGGCCTGCAGGATTTCGGTCGCGTCGCAGTCATCGTCGACGGCGCACGACAGAATTTCCAGCGCTCCGACCACGGCACGCAGTCGACCTTCTACATCGACCCCGAACTCGTCAAATCCGTGGATGTTATCCGTGGTCCTGTAGCCAACACCTACGGCTCGGGCGCCATCGGCGGCGTCGTCTTCTTCGACACCAAGGATGCCGAGGATTTCCTCAAGCCTGACGAGACATGGGCCGGTTCCGTCACGGGACGCTATGAGAGCAACGGCAAGGGCTGGACCACAAGTGCATCCGGCGCCTACCGCATTAACGAGAATTGGGACGTGCTGGGCAACATCGTCTACCGCGACTATGACGACTACAAGGATGGCGGCGGCGACACCGTCAAGGGCACCGGCTTCGACGTGCTGAGCGGACTGCTCAAGACCAGCATACGCCCGACCGACAACAGCGAACTGAAGCTCGGCTGGGTCGGCTCAAGCGATGGCTGGAACGAGATCAGCGGCGGTGCGCCGGTCAATGACGTCGACCTGAAGTCGAACACCTTCACGGCGCGCTACAACATCACGGATGAGGACAAGAGCTGGCTCGATCTCCACATCAACACCTCCTACAACAAGACCAACCTCGATCTGACCAGCCTTGTCCCGCAAAACCGCTTTGATCCGGTCACCGGCCTTCCCGTTGTCTTGCCGGCGGGATCGCAGTCGACATTCGACGTCGGCACCACCGGCATCGACATCTGGAACACGTCCCGGTTCGAGACGAGTGGGATCGCGCACGAGCTGACCTATGGCGGCGACTGGGTCGGCGATAACGTCGAGACCGGCGGCGCGGCTGGTGGCGACAGTTTCTACACGCCTTCGGGCAAGCGCAACGTTTCGGGCGCCTATGTCCAGGACAAGCTCACCTGGGAGTGGCTCGAAGTCATCGCCGGGCTGCGTTACGACAACTACAGTCTCAAAGATGACACCCACGACATTTCCGGCGACAGGGTATCGCCGCGCATCACCGTCGGCGTCTCCCCGTTCGAATCCGCAGGCCTTGCCGGCCTTCAGTTTTATGGCACCTATGCCGAGGGCTATCGCTCGCCATCGATCGCCGAGACGCTGATCAGCGGCAATCATCCGGCAGGCGTCAGCTTTCCGTTCCTGCCCAATCCCAATCTGCGGCCGGAGACTGGAAAGACCGTCGAATTCGGCGTCAACTACAAGCAGAACGACATCCTCGAAGCCGGCGATGCGCTGCGCATCAAGGCAGCGTATTTCAACAATGATGTCGAAGATTACATCGATGGCGTTACCCTGTCGCGGTTTGACCCGACAGCCGGTTGCCCGAGCGGACCCGGTATCCCGATATGCTTCCAGTACCAGAATTTTGCCAAGGCCAAGATCGACGGCTTCGAACTGGAGGGCGTCTATGATGCCGGATGGGGCTATGCCGGCCTCTCGGCTTCAATCACCAATGGTCACACCATTTCCTACAAGGGTGTGGAAGCGGATCTCGCCACGATCCCATCATCCCAGGTCACCGCGCAGCTCGGCTTGCGCTTCCTCGAGGACAAGCTGACCGTCGGCGGCGAAGTGCAATACAATGGCAAGCCCAAGGGCAATCCGATCGCCGAGGACTACACGCTGGTCAATGCCTTTGCCAGCTACCAGGCGACGGACAATTTGAAGATTGATTTCCGCGCCGACAATCTGTTCGATGTCAAATACGCCAACCCGCTTAACCTGACCACGGCTGGCCAGCCGCCGCAGCCGGTTTTCGCGGCCTACGAGCCCGGCATAACGCTGAAGCTGGCGGCAACGATGCGGTTTGGAGGCTGATTGCCATGACGAGCTTGACGACACCCCTTCGTCTGCTGACCTCGATGCTGGCGATGTCGCTTGCGATGGTTTCGGCGTGGGCGCAAGAGTCCGCGCCGGCCCCCACGCTCACCCTGGAACTCAATGGCGCGCAACCTTCCGACAAGGGTTGCCGCCTGAGGTTCGTGGTCAACAACAATCTCGGCGCCGACCTGTCCAAGGCTGCCTTCGAGATCGCCTTGTTCAACGAGGCAGGCGTCGTCGACCGGCTGACCGTGCTCGATTTCAAGGAATTGCCGGCCGGCAAGACCAAGGTGACGCGTTTCGATCTGGCCGGCACCGAGTGCTCGAAAGTCAGCCGCGTGCTGATCAACAGCGCGACCGAATGCACCGGTACCGGCGTCGAACCGAACGCCTGCATGCGCAAGCTGAAGACGGACACCAAGACCGGTATCGCCTTCGGCGTCTGAGGTGGGACTGCATCCCGCATTCCTGCAAAAC